>JACOSF010000189.1 GCA_016179005.1 Acidobacteriota bacterium
GCCTTCGCGCGAGCGAAAGTCGCCGCCCTTGACTGTGTCGTAGAAGAGGCGGAAGACGCTGTCGCCGTCGTTTTGATAATTTTTCGCGCCGTTGATGCCACCCTGCGCGGCAATGGAGTGCGCGCGGCGCGGCGTGTCCTGGTAGCAGTAGCACTTCACCTGATAACCCAGCTCGGCCATGGTGGCCGCGGCGGACGCGCCGGCCAGGCCCGAGCCGACCACGATGACCGTGTATTTGCGCTTGTTGGCCGGGTTGACCAGCTTCATGTCAAATTTGTGCTTGGTCCACTTTTGCTCGATGGGACCGGAGGGCACGTTGGACTTGAGTTCCATGGTTTCGTTTCCTGTGATGCCCGCCTAAAGGCGGCCGCTACTACTGCAACTTCAAAAACCCAGCCAACACGGCGAACGGAATCAAAACGAACCCGCCGACAACAATTATTGTGAACAGCGTGGCCAGACGGCGCGCGAAAGAGTCATAGCGCGGCTGGCTGAAACCGAGCGATTGGAACAGGCTCCACACGCCGTGGAAGACGTGCAAGGCGAGGCAGGCCATGGCGACGATGTAGAATGCGGCGACAGGTGCATAGCTCAGGCCGGCGACAAGATTGTGATAGACGTCGCCGCTAATGTACGCAAAGCCGGGGTGAATCGTGCCGGTTGTAAAGTGCAAAATATGAAACACGACAAATGCGCCGAGGATGGGGCCGGTCCAGCGCATGGTGCGCGAGGCCAGGCTGGCTTCCTTATAGGAGGTGACGCGATAGCCCTTGGGCCGCGCGCCCCAGCTTTTTACGCTGAGGGCCAGGTAGGACCAGATGTGCAGTCCAACGCTCAGAAGAAGGCCGAAGCGCACGCCCCATAAAACCGCGGGGAATTTGCGCAGAGCGGCGCCGTAGGCGTTGATGGCCGCCGCGCCCTTAAAGACGGTGAGGTTGCCGACCATGTGCCCGACGACGAAGCCCGACAGGATGATCCCGGTGGCGGCCATGACCAGCTTCTGTCCGATGGAAGAACCGAGAATGCGGGCCAGGCGGGACTCCGCCGGCGGGCTCTGCACAATTGCAGCAGCGGGAGCGGAGGAACTCACAAAACCCTTCCTTTCGTCATGGCATCGGACATGGAAAGATTACCGGAAAGCTGATGGAGGATCGCGGCGGATGGTCGGCGTCTCGAAATCGGAGAAGGGCTGTGCACAAAGAAACCGTGGACAAACCGGCAAGCGCAACAGTATATGGATTCGGCGGAACGTTTTCAAGCCAGAGGACGAATGGAAATTTGGAAGATGTGCCGGAGACTTTCGGCTATGATATGCTGTCGCTTCTGAGGAGCCGGAGGACGTTGGATGAGCACAGATAAGCTGGCGACGGATGTCACCAAAGTGGTGGACGAGCTGGTCAAAGCCGGCGAGCCGATCCCTATTCCAACGCTGGGCAAGCTGGGGCAGCAGATCGCCAAAGCCTTCGCCGTGAAAGAGGATGAGTTCGCCGTCCTCGCCCTGATTTTTGACAATAAGTTTTTGAAATTTGTGGTGCCCGAAAAACTGCAGAATATCGGAACGATCCCGGTGACCAGCACGACAGCGCTGGCGGCACGCACGGCGCGGGACAAGCGGCCGGAAGTGATCAACAACTTCGCCATCGCCAAGCACTCCACGGTGTTTGAAGCAGTGCCGCTGGGAGACCAGCGCGGGGACCCCATTCAGAAAATCATGAGCGCGCCGGTGCTGGCGGACAACAAAGTGATCGGCGTGATCCAGGTATCGCGGAAGGGCAAGACACAGGCCGCCGCGGGGCCGGACTTCACGCCCAAGGAATTGGGCGATCTCGTCGCCGTCAGCGTGCAAATCGGCCGCTGCCTGAAGCTCTGCCCGGTCTCCTGAACCGTGAACAACTTCTCCCGACGCATTCTCCTGGCCTGTTGCGCCCTGCTCCTGCTGGCGGCCGTCCTGCCCATGCGGCCGGACGCCGCTGCGAGCCGCGCGCACATCACGCTGCTGGGCACCACCGACCTCCACGGAAACATCTACCCCGTTGATTACTACACGAACCAGCCGGCCAACCGCGGCCTGGCCAAAATTGCCACGCTGGTGCGGCAAGCGCGCAGCGAACAGAAAAATGTGCTGCTGCTCGACTCCGGCGACACCATCCAGGGCACGCCGCTGGCGTACTACTTCGCGCGCAAGGACACCACCCAAATCAACCCGACCATCGCGGCGATGAATGCGCTGGGCTACGACGCGATGGCCGTGGGCAACCACGAGTTTAATTTCGGGCTTGCACCGCTGTGGAAAGCGAAGCGAGAAGCCAAGTTTCCGTGGCTGGCCGCCAACATCAAGCAGACGTACAAGTCCGGCGTGGAACACATCGAACCGTACATCATTAAGAACGTGGGCGGCGTGCGCGTGGCCATCGTGGGCTTCATTACGCCGGGCGTGCCGCGCTGGGAAATTCCGGCGAACTACCGCGGGTATGAGTTCGAGAACATCGTGGACGCGGCGAAGCGCGTGATCCCCGAAGTGCGGAAGAAGGCCGACCTGGTGGTGGTGCTCGCGCATTCGGGACTGGAGCGCGATCCGCAGACCGGCGAAGCCTTCTCCGATCAGATGCAAAACGAGAATGCAGTTTGGGCGCTGGCTGAGCAGGTGCCGGGGATTGACGTGATTCTTTTCGGGCATTCGCACCGCGAGGTCCCCACGAAGGTGATCAACGGCGTGCTGGTGGCACAGGCGAAGAACTGGGGGCAGTCGCTGGCGCGAGCCGACATTGAGCTGGAGCGCGCGGGCGGCGGCTGGGAGGTGGCGGCGAAACGCTCGACGGTGATTCCGGTGACCGACGCGGTGGTGGCGGACGCGGAGATTTTGAAACTCACGCAGACATACCACGAGACAACGGAGAAATATCTGGACACGCCGATCGCCACGTCGAGCAAGACGCTGGATGCCTCGACGGCGCGGTATGAGGACCATCCCTTCGTGGATCTGATCCACAAAGTGCAGATGGAGTACGGGAAGGCGGATGTGTCGCTGTCCACGATGTTCTACACGCGGCTGCAAATTCCGGCGGGCCAGGTGACCCTGCGGCAGATTGCCGGGTTGTACATCTACGAGAACACGCTGTACACGGTGGAAATGAACGGTAAGCAGCTTCGCGAAGTGCTGGAACACGCGGCGGAGTTTTTCCCGGCGTGGCCGTTCCCAGCGGATGGGCGCGTACGCCTGCCGGGGTACAACGCGGATACCGCCGAAGGCGTGGAGTACACGATGGACCTGACGCAGCCCGCCGGGCAGCGCATCCGCGACCTGCGCTACAAAGGAAAACCGCTGGCGGACGACACGAAGCTGCGCGTGGCGACGAACAACTACCGCTACGCGGGCGGCGGGCGCTATTCCGCGTTTCAAGGCTTGCCGGTGGTGTACCGCTCGCCGATGGAAGTGCGCGAGCTGATCATCGAGTATGTGAGCCGCACGGGCGCGATCCTGTCCGAAGCGGACGGCAACTGGAAAATCGCGCCGCGGGAAGCGTTCGAAGCGCTGGTGCGGGAAGCGCGGCAGCGCGAGCTGGGAAACTCCGGCGGGCCGTAAGGACGGAGCGCGGCGGCGTGCTGCGGAAATCCTGAGGAAAGAAAGTTACAAAGGTGTTGACACTTCATTCTGTTCTTGTTAATTTTCAGTTCGCAAAAAATTTCATGATACTCCCGACACAACGCACACCCTCCGCCGCTGCTGCGGCCTCGCCGGCAAAATAGATGGCCTTCGTCGCCAAGAAAATTTTCATCACGAAAGGCGTCGGCAAGCACCGCGAGCGCCTCTCCAGCTTTGAGCTGGCGCTGCGCAACGCGGGGATCGCCGCGTGCAACATCGTGCGCGTTTCGTCCATCTTCCCGCCGGGTTGCAAGCTGATTTCGCGCAGCGAAGGGCTGAAGCACATCAAGCCGGGACAAGTGGCGTTCTGCGTGATCAGCGAGAACTCCACGCGCGAGCCGCACCGGCTGATCGCCGCGAGCATCGGCCTCGCGCTGCCGGCGGACAAATCCATGTTCGGCTATCTTTCCGAACACCATTCCTTCGGCGAGACGGAAGAAGTGGCGGGGGAGTACGCGGAAGAGCTGGCGGCGGAAATGCTGGCGACCACGCTGAACGTGGAGTTTGATCCGGATTTGTCGTGGGACGAGAAGAAAGAAGTTTATAGGATTTCCAACCGCATCGTGCGCACGATGAACATCACGCAGTCCGCGGTGGGCGACAAGCGCGGGCTGTGGACCACCGTGCTCGGCGCTGCATTCCTGCTCGGCAGCGACGACTGACCGCCTGGACGCAGCTCTCTTCCACAAACAGAAAAGACCACAGGAAGCGAATCCAGCGCCCTACTTAGCGTCCGCCCAGGCGTAAACAGGCATTGTGTTCTTGAATTTCCGCGTCATCTTGAGCGTGGATAGATCTAACAGATGGATGTCATATGTGGACATCTCTCCGCTAGCTATCTCGTTCAGCAAGAGTGTTTTCGAATCGGGCGACCAGACGGGCGCGAGGCCAAAGCCCCGCTGCATGGAGCGCAGCCCCAAGAAAAGCCACCGTTTTCCCAGCGTCAACAGAAGCTTGCTGCCGGTACCGTCGGGATGCACCAGCCATACTTGATATCTCGAAACGTCGAAATAGGCGATCCATTCTCCTGAAGGTGACCATGCCGGCCCTTCACCGTCGACGATGTTTGTGATTTTCCCGCTCCTAATGTCCAGAATATGAATACTGGGCCTACCGCTAAGCTTCGATGGGAACATGTAATAGGCGATGCGGCTGCCATCCGGCGACCAGCTCACCGCTCGGGGATTGTCACTTCCAATCACCGGACTCGCGCTTTCAATCCCTGTCTTGAGGTCAATGAAATACACCCGAACTGGAAAGTCTTCTCCGCGCTCGTCGCGGGCCAAGGCCAATTTGGAGCCATCGGGAGAAATGTAAACAGCGCCGCCTCCCCTTTCTATTTTTTTGTAATCTGTCCATTTCTTTTGCTCCACCGAATAGGTTTGGAGGATCAAGACTCGCGGCTCGCAACACTTCACCACGCGGCCTGAAGCAATAAGCGTTCCATCTCTCGACATGCTGGGAATTGGAGTTGAACCGTGCTCTTTTTCTTGAAGCGTTCGGGTTTCCTTCGGTGTCGTCAGCAGAAGTTTGTAGCCTGGCCATCCCACCAGAAGTTGCGCTCCTGGCAATCGTGGGATGTCCTCTTGCTTGGTTTGTGCGCCAAGATCTGACCACAGAAGGGCCGATGCAACAAGGATTAGCAAGGCGCAAGCCCTTCGATTCATGAACAGCCTCCGAGGATGAGGCGCGGCGGAAACCTCAAACGTGCAGGCGTTTCTTCAGGCGCTTGCCCTTGTGATAGCCGATGCGCTCGAGAACCGCGCCGACGACAAGCGGCAGAGCAACGGTGGCGTCGTCGAGCACTTCGGCGAAGCGGCCACCTTCCTCCGGCGGCACGAACTTGCCCCAGGAGACGGCTTCGGTGTAGGTGCTGCCGGAAAGCCCGCCCCAGTTGACCGGCTCGGGACAAATGCGCAGGCCGTAGTTATAGCGCTTGAGCGGAAGTTTTTCGTAGCCGCGACGCGAGAGCAGCTCGGCATAAACGCCGAACTGCTGCGACCAGTTGCGCGGCACGCCGCCGCCAACGGTGAAGATCCCCATCTTTTTGGTTGCCAGCATAGTCTTGGCA
>JACOSF010000190.1 GCA_016179005.1 Acidobacteriota bacterium
AGCGTGGAGATTGATCTGATCACCCCGGTGGCGCTGGAGAAGGGGCTGCGCTTCGCCATCCGCGAAGGCGGCCACACCGTCGGCGCCGGCGCTTGCACGGAGATCATCGAGTAAACCTATGCCCTACGGTGAAAAAATTCGCATCCGTCTGAAGGCTTACGACCATCGCATTCTCGATCAGTCCACGCGGGAAATTGTGGACACGGCCAAGCGCACCGGTGCCAGCGTGGCCGGGCCGATTCCGCTGCCCACGGTGATCAACCGCTGGACGGTGCTGCGCTCGCCGCACGTGGACAAGAAATCCCGCGAGCAGTTCGAAATGCGCACGCACAAGCGCTTGATCGACATTCTCGAGCCGACCCCGGACACCGTGGACGCGCTCATGAAGCTCGATCTCCCGCCCGGCGTGGATGTGGAAATCAAGGCCTTCGGCCGCGAGCACGTCGCCAAGTAGCACAGGCTTGTAGCCTGTGCGCCTTTGAGCGTGCACAGTTTTTGTAGGGGCGGTCCCGCAGAGCGGGATCGCCCACGAGGAAAAGGTCAATGGCAGTCAACGGCATACTCGGCATCAAGCTCGGCATGACCCAGGTCTTCGCCGACGACGGCACCGCCGTGCCCTGCACCGTGTTGCAGGCCGGCCCGTGCGTGGTCGTCGAGAAGCGCACCAAAACCCGCGATGGTTATGACGCCGTGCAGTTGGGCCTGGTGGAATTCATCAAGCCCCAGCGCGTCAACAAGCCCATGACCGGACACTTCAAAAAGTCCGGCGGCGCGCCCATGCGTTTCCTCCGCGAAGTGCGCCTCGAAGCCGAAGGCGAAACAAAGATTGGCGACCGCGTCCTGGTGGACGCCTTCGCTCCCGGCGAGCTCGTGGACGTCTCCGGCGTGAGCAAGGGCAAAGGTTTTCAGGGCGTCGTCAAGCGCTGGCACTTCCGCGGCGGCGACGAGTCGCACGGTTCGATGTTCCATCGCGCGCCCGGCTCCATCGGCGCCAGCTCGTTCCCCTCGCGCGTCTGGCCCAACCAGCACGCTGCGGGACGCATGGGCCATGCGAGCGTCACCGCGAAAAATCTTCGCGTCGTGAAGGTGGACACGGACGAGAATTTGCTGTTGGTCCGCGGCGCTGTGCCCGGCCCCAACGGCTCCTACATTGTCATCAAGCGTTCGAAGAAGGCCCGCAAGGCCAGTTAACGGGAAGCGAGAAGACTATGGCGGTTGTGGACGTAAAAAACCTGGAAGGCGTCACGGTCGGCACCATTGACCTGGCCGATGCCGTCTTTGCCGCGAAGGTGAATCCGACGCTGCTCCATGAGACCACGCGCTGGTACCTCGCCGCGCAGCGCGCCGGCACCCACAAGGTGAAGCGCCGCGGCGAAGTCGCAGGCTCCGGCAAGAAACTCTGGCGGCAGAAGGGCACCGGCCGCGCCCGCGTGGGCTCCATCCGCTCGCCCATCTGGCGCAAGGGCGGCACCGTGCACGGCCCCGTGCCGCGCGATTACAGCTACCGCATCCCGAAGAAAGTGCTCGTCGGCGCGCTGCGCTCGGCGCTCTCCGCCAAGCTCGCGGAGCAGAAGCTCACCGTGGTGGACTCTTTCGCGCTCGAGTCGCACAAGTCCAAGGTCTTCCGCCAGGTGCTAAACACGCTCGCGGCGGAAAGCCGCACCGTGTTGCTCGTGGAGATGAGTGAGAACCGCAACCTGGAGCTGGCCAGCCGCAATTTGGCCGGTGTGAAGCGCGTGGTCACCACGGCGTTGCAGCCCTACGACCTGCTCCGTCACGACGGCCTCATTGTTTCGAAAGATGCTGCGCTCAAGCTTTCCAGCGCGCTGAATCCTGTCAAGGCTGCCGCGGAAACCATCGTGGGCGTTCCGCTGGCGCAGATCGCGCCTGCGCCGCCCGCGGTCGAAAAGAAGCCGCGTCGCAAGCCGGCTGCGGCCGAAAAGAAGCCGCGCCGCAAAGCAACGAAGAAGGACGCGTAAGCCATGACCACCACTGTCTATCAAATTATCCGCCGGCCGCTGATTACCGAAAAAGGGCTCGGCGCCAAGGAAACGCAGCACACCGTCGTCTTCGAAGTGGCCCCCAGCGCCACCAAGACGCAGATCAAGGAAGCGGTGCAGACGCTGTTCAAG
>JACOSF010000191.1 GCA_016179005.1 Acidobacteriota bacterium
GCGGCTGGCCGCGCTCCGCGATCGCCTCGAAAAAGGATTGCTCGAAAAAATTCCCAACGCGCGCGTGAATGGCGCGCACGCGCCGCGCACGCCTAACACCGCCAACTTTTCGTTTTCCTATATCGAAGGCGAATCGCTCGTGATTGCGCTCGATCTGAAGGGACTCGCTTGTTCGACGGGCGCGGCCTGCTCCTCCGGAGCCGTCGAGCCGTCGCACGTGCTCACCGCCATCGGCCTGTCCGCCGCCGACGCGCGCGGCAGCATGCGCTTCAGCCTCGGCCGCTTGAATACGGACGAGGACGTGGACTTCGCGTTGAAAGTGATTCCCGAAGCCGTGCAGCAACTGCGCAAGCTCTCTCCGCTTTACAAGGAACCCGTCGCCACGTAGCGCAACCACTCTTGGTTGCGCGCTCGGTCGCGCATGACCCGAACTGAACACTGATGACGCCTGAAGCAAACAACACGATTGCCGTCGCCATGTCCGGCGGCGTGGACAGCTCCACCGTTGCGGCCATCTTGCACGAGCAGGGCCACCCGATTGTCGGGCTCACCATGCAGCTCTGGAACCAGCGCCGCCTGCCGGAGCTCCTCCGCGACGGCTCCGCGCTCGGCGGCCGTTGCTGCTCGCTCGACGACGTTTACGACGCGCGCCGCGTCGCTGAGCACCTCGGCTTTCCCTACTACGTCATCAACTTCGAACGCCAGTTTGAAGAGACTGTTGTGCGCCCCTTTGTGAGCGACTACCTTGCCGGGCGCACGCCCATCCCGTGCAGCCGCTGCAACACGGGTGTGAAGTTTGAAGAGCTGCTGCGCACCGCCCGGCAAATCGGCGCCGAACGCCTCGCCACCGGCCACTACGCGCGCATCCGCCACAACCCGGCGACAAACCGCCACGAACTTCTCCGCGCTTGCGACGCCGCCAAGGACCAGTCCTATTTTCTTATTGGTCTCACGCAGGAGCAGATGGCCCGCACGGATTTTCCGCTGGGCGAACTTAGCAAGTTCGAGGTGCGCGAAATCGCCCGCCGCGCGAAGTTGCCCGTGGCCGAAAAGCCCGAGAGCCAGGAAATTTGTTTCGTGCCCACGGGTGACTACGCAGCGTTCATTGAGGCGTATCTGCACGAGCAAGGAAGTGACCTGACGGAATCGGCGGGAGAGATTGTCACCACCACCGGCGAAGTCATCGGCCGCCACAACGGCTTGCATCATTTCACCGTCGGCCAGCGCCGCGGCCTGGGTCTCGCCGCCGGACGCCCGCTCTACGTTGTGTCGCTGGACACGGCGGGCAACCGCCTGATTGTCGGTGATGACGCGGAGCTGGCCCGCGATACATGCGAAGTCCGCGATGTGAACTGGATTCCGTTCGAGAGGCCGGACGGCCCGCTGGAGGCGCAGGTAAAAATCCGTCACCGGCATGAGCCGGCTGATGCTGTCGTTGAAGCGCTGGATGCGACCACGGTGCGCGTGCGCTTCCGCTCGCCGCAGCGTGCGGTCACGCCCGGGCAGGCCGCCGTGTTTTATGTGGGAGACCTCGTCCTCGGCGGCGGGTGGATTCTCTGACCCATCTGGTCAACGCGGGCGCGTGCAACGTGCCGCGCACGGCCATTCGCGCGACGCGGCGCAAATCCTCCGGACGGTCCAAATCGAAGTCGCGCTGCAGCAGGCGAAACGATGTCCGCGTGGCGCGCAGCGCTCGCAGCGTCTGGGGCAGCACCTCCGCGGTTCCCCAGTGAATTTCTGAAAAAAGTTTGGAAACCATGCGCCGTGTGGCAATCAGGTAATATCCGCCGTCTTCGCTGGGCCCGAGGACAACCTCGGTTTTGTCGAGCAACTGCAACGCGCGCTCAATCCGCGCACGGCCCATCCACGGCGAATCGGTGCCCGCGATGACCACTTTCTCCGCGCCGGCGCGCAACTGCTCGTCCATCGCGTTGCGCATGCGCTCGCCGAGGTCGTCGCCGCGCTGCGTGACGACTTTCCAATTCTTACCGAGGCGCAGTCGCATCCCGAGACCCCGCGCCGTGGCGCGGTCCGCCGCCACGTACAACCACTTTTGCGCGCCGGGCACGGCGCGGACCATCGCCACCGTATCCCGCACGCACGCCGCATGCACTTCCGCCGCCTGGCGCGCGCTCAACGCGCCGATGAGTCGCGTCTTCACGCGTCCCGCCACCGGCGGCTTGCAAAACACGATCAC
>JACOSF010000192.1 GCA_016179005.1 Acidobacteriota bacterium
GAGTCCCAGGCGGAAGACGCGCGACGCGTGATTGCGGAATACTTGACGAGCAGCGACTCCATCCAGATCGAAGACAGCAGCGAACCTCCGAACTCGGAAGAGCCTCCCACCTCCTGAGCCCGCGCAGTTATTGCCTGCCTGCGACAACGTAGGTTGTAACGCGCACCGTATTCCCATCACATGAAAACGTGACTGTGCCGTCCTGATCCGTGCGCAGGGCACGGACGTGTGCGGCCTGCAGACGGTCGAGAGTCTCGTGATGCGGGTGGCCGAAGGAATTGGTTTCGCCCACGGAAACTACAGCGTAGCCAGGCTGCATGGCGCGGAGCAGCGGCTCGGTGGCTGAAGTGCGGCTACCATGATGCGGCACCTTCAGTACGTCAGCGGCTAATGGGTCGCCGCGCATGACGAGGTCGGCTTCGATGGGTTTCTCGATATCGCCGGGCAGCAGGAAAGCTCGGCGGCCGTACTCCAGGCGGAGCACGAGAGAATCGTTGTTAGATGCTGCAGCGGCCTCGGAGCGATCTTCGGGCCAGAGGACCAGGCCGGTAACGTCGCCCCAGGAAAAACTTTCGCCGCGCGTGCGGTCGACGACGCGCACGCCGCGCGCCCGCGCGTGTGCTATCAAGTTGCGGAAAGGCTGGGAATCCACGGCGCGGCCAATCCACAACTCGTGCACGCGAAAATTATCCAGGATGGCGTTGAGTCCGTCGAGATGATCGGTGTGCGCGTGCGAAAGAGCGATCGCATCCAGCCGGCGGATTCCGCGCTGCCACAGGTAAGGTGAAACAACGCTCTCGCCAATGTCCATTCCGATGCGCATGCCTCCCATGCGGTTGGCACCGTAGGTCCCGCCGCCGTCAATCAGAAGCGTGCGGCCGTCCGGGAAGGTGACAAAGATCGAGTCACCCTGGCCAACGTCCAACACGGAAGCCTCGAGAGCCCCGGATGTGAGTCGCGGCGCGAACGGATACGTGGCGCTGATGAGCAGAAGCGCTGCAAGCGGGATTGACAGCACAATGGCCCTGCGGCGATGTCGCAATGTTGCTGCGAGCGCGACGAGCGCCAACAATATGTAGAACACCGCCAGAGCCCACGCCGGCGGGCCGGGAATGCGATACGCGGTGCGGGGCCACGCGCTGATGGCTTGAACGATGAGAAGCAGCACCTGCACCAGCCACCCGGTGACGTGTGCGGCAACTTCCGCCAGCCCGCTCCACAGAGCGTCGAGGCCTAGCGTGATGAACCCGAAAGGAACAATCAGCCCGGAGAGCAGCGCCGCGGGCGTGTTTGCGAGCGGGCCGGCGAGGCTCACGCGATGAAAGAAGTGCGCCATCAGTGGCAGCAGGCCCATCTGAACGGTGAAAGAGATCAAGAAGATTTCCCACAGGCGAAACGTCGCGGCACACGGGAAGGCCAGCAGGGAAGCGCTGCGTGCAGCAAGTCGCGCGGGCAGGCGGGAGGCCAGCCAGTCGGACGCGCTGCGCAGGTCGAGACGGAACTGGATGGCGCGCGGCGGGTGGGCGATGTCGCGCGTGACGTCGCTCAGATGCGCGAGAGCCTTGCGGAAGGGCGCGCTGGTGGCGTCCACGAGCGGCAGCGCGATGCCACCGATAATCAGCGCGGCGAGAAACGAAAGCTGGAAACTCGCTTCGACAAGCGATGACGGACGGTTCAGGAGAACTAGCAACGCAGCCACAGCCAGCGTGTTGAGGATCTCCACGCGGCGGAACAGCAGACGCGCCAGGAGTACGACGCAGGCCATCAACGCCGCGCGCTCGATGGGCGGGCGGTCCTCCACGATAGCAACAAAAAAGCCGAGGACGAGGAAGATTGCGAGGACCGTAAACGGCAGCGACAACCGCAGACGGCGCGCCACCCACCAGACGAATGCCGCGAGCGCCGCGACGTGCAGCCCGGAGACGACCAGTACGTGATACACAGATGTTTTTTGAAATGAAAGGGAGACGTCGCGATCGAGAAAGTTGTAGTCGCCAAGAAGCATGGC
>JACOSF010000197.1 GCA_016179005.1 Acidobacteriota bacterium
GCCATGTCGTAGTTGATCACCCACTCGCTCCACATCAGCTCGAACCAGTCGTAGTAGAGCGCCAGCCGTCCCAGCCACCCGCGCGCGCGCTCATCCGACGGCGGGGTGGGGTCAAACGTAATCCAGCCGAACTCCGGGAAATAAACTTCCACCCAGCTATGCGCGTCGCTCCCGCGCACGATGTAGTCTTCGCCGAAGTCGTTGTACTCTCCGGGTAGAAATCCGTTGACGTACCGCGCCGGCACGTCCAGCGCGCGCAGCATCACCGTCATCGCCGACGCGAAGTACTCGCAATGTCCCGCGCGCCGCGTAAACAGAAAATGCGCCAGCGGGCTTTCTCCCGGCGTCCCGGAAAGTTCCAGCGTGTATCCGTAGCGCGTGCGCAGGTATCGCTCGATCGTCGCCGCCTTGTCGTACGGATTTGTCGCGTCCTTGGTGATCTCCCGCGCCAGCGCGGGAATCCGCGGGTCGAGCGGCGGAAGCTGCAAGTAGAGCCGCCGCACGTCGTCCGGATATTCCGCCGGGGCCGCGCGCAGCCGCTCCGGCGGAATTTGCGGCACATAGCTGACGCCCTCGTAACGGGTTTTCGTGAGGTTGTGAAATGGATTGGAAACCGAGCGCGTGTAATCCATGTGCAAGTAGCTGCGCGGAGAGGCGCGCCCGGCGCGTTCGATCTCCGGCGAGAAGCGTCCGCGCAGCCGCTCGGCGTGTTCGGGCACGAACAGCGAGTCCGTGGCCAGCGGCTCCAGCAGCACCGTGTACGCAATCCGCCTCGAGTTGCGCCGCACCTCTATCGGTGTGAAGCCCAGCCCGAACCACCCGCTGGCCGCTTCCGGAAAAATGCTGGCGGGCTCGCGCAGCTCGCGCGTCCAGCGCCGCCCGTCAAACGTGGTCAGCGCGATCCCCCTCCAGCGCACGGCGCCCATCTGCGCCACGCTGGCGTCCGAGCGGATGCGCATCACCACCGCGGTATTTTTCTTGATCGTGCCGATCTGCCCCAGCTCCACGTTGTCGCTGAAGCCGCTGATCAGCGACGGCTGCAGGTTTAGCCCGCTCATGTAGCCCGCAGTGACGCGCGGCAGCACAAAGAAAATCGCCGTGCCCAGCAGCAGTGACCCCGCCGCCACCGCCAGCGACGTCACGCTCAGCGCCCGGTTCAACCGCCGCGCCGCCGGCGTGCCCATCGCCAGTGGCGGCGACACGGCGCCCTCCGCGCTCCGCCGCATCTCCAGCCCCACAAACGTGGCCACTGCCAAGAATAGAAACAGCAAGAACAGAACCAGGAACGTCGTATCCACCGTCAGAATGGCCGCCACCAGCACGGTGGTGAACGCAAGCATCGCGAGGAACAGGTAGTCGCGCGTGGTCGTCGCCGAATACAGCCGCACAATCATCGCGAACAGCATCAAGTGGATGGACGCCAGCAGCGCCGCGTACAGCACCGGATTCGGCGCGCCCTCTGCCATAGCCCGCGAGAACAGCCACAGATCCACGGGGAAGAAAAGAAAGTATGCGATGGTCAGCCACGTCGCCGCGCGATGCGACAGCTCCACCGCTTCGCCGCGCCACCAGCGGATGGCCTTCAGCGCCAGCGCCACCGGCGGCACAATCGTCGAGAGCGCGTCCAGCTTGCCCGTGGACACCAGCGTCAACACGCTCGTCGCGATCATCAGGTACAGCGCAATCTCGAAGTACCGGTTGACCGCCGACAGCCCCTGCTCCCCCGCTAATGCACTTCCTTCACGCATGCTTCTTTGTTCGTGGGTCCTCAATCACTCAATCACAAATCACTCATCTTTTCCGCGGGTGCTTTGCCCGCGAATCACAAATCTTCGTTCTCCGGCTTTCGTTGATTCTAGCACGCTCCGATAGTCTATAATCCGCCCAGCGCCCGTTTTTCGCCGCTATGCACACTGAATCCCGCCCACGCCCGCCCTGGTGGATGTACCTGATCGCTGCGTCCTTCCTTTCTTTTTTCCTTCTCTTCTTCTACGGCATGTTTTGGGGACCCGAGCCGCTGGGTATTGAAGTTGAGTACGCCGTAGGAGCCGTTCGGATCACTTCCGTAAGCCCTGAATCCCCGGCCATGCGCGTCGGCTTGCAGCCGGGCGACGCCATTGTTGCCGTGGATGGGCAAGCCATCACCGGC
>JACOSF010000057.1 GCA_016179005.1 Acidobacteriota bacterium
CGCCAAGAAACAGTCATCGTAAAAATTTTGACCGATGTAGGCGACGTCCTGCGCGCCGTGGTGCGCCAGGCGGGGCTGCAATCCATCGTGGGCCTGCAGTTGATCGAAGAATACGCCGAGACCGTCAACAAGATCTGGGCGGACCCGTTTTTCCTGGCCAACGCGTTCCGCGTGCTGCTGGATAACGCGGTGCAGGCCATGCCCAGTGGCGGACGATTGACGCTGCGCACGCGCTCCACCGCCGATGGCGGCGCGGAACTGGAAATCGAGGACTCCGGCGAAGGGATGACCAAGGAGTTCGTCGAGCGGGATCTATTTGCACCGTTCCGTTCGAGCAAGGGTCGCGGCCTCGGGCTGGGAATGTACATCTGCCAGCACATCATCCGCCTGCACGGCGGCGAAATCCGCCTGGCCAGCGAGCCGGGCACCGGAACGCTTTTCCGGCTGACCTTTCCGCAGGGAATGGAACAAGCATGAACGGCCCCCGCCACATTCTGATCGTTGAGGACGACCAGCAGCTCCGGGAACAAGTGTACTTTGCGCTGAAGCAAGAATACGAAGTGGCCCAGGCCGGAAGCCTGGACGCCGCGCTGGCCCAGTTGACCGCGCACTGCGGGGCGGATGTTGTGCTGCTCGATTTGCAATTGAGCTCCAACGGCACGGTGGACGAAGGCTTCGCGGTGTTGCGCGAGGTCAAGCGCCAGGTCAGCGACACGGTGGTCATCGTCATGACCGGCGACCCGCATCACGAGACGCGCCTGCGCGCCATCGAAGAGGGCGCTTACGATTGTTTCACCAAGCCGTTCGACATCCGGGATGTGAAGCTGGTGATTGCGCGCAGCCTGGAGCGGCTCGACCTGGAGCGCGAAAACCGGCGGCTACGCAGCGAAGTGATCCGCACCTCTTCATTCCAGAAGTTAATCGGATGCAGTCCAGCGATGACCCGCGTGTTCGACATGATTCGCCGGGTGGCGGATAGCCCGGCTACCGTGCTGCTGCAGGGCGAAAGCGGCACCGGCAAAGAACTGGCTGCGCGGGCCATCCACTACCAGAGCGCGCGCCGCGACGAGCCCTTCGTGCCCGTGCACTGCTCCGCGCTGCCCGAAACGCTGATCGAAACCGAGCTCTTCGGGCACGAAAAGGGCGCCTTTACCGGCGCGGTGGCCGCGCGCGAAGGCCGCTTTGAAATGGCCCACCGCGGCACGCTTTTTCTGGACGAGGTGGGCACGCTGAACCTGAACGTGCAGACCAAGCTCTTGCGTGTGCTGGAGGAGCGCCAGTTCGAGCGTGTCGGCGGGCGCAAAACCATCCATGTGGACGTGCGTCTGGTGGCGGCCACCAATGAAGACCTGGAAACGCTGGTGAGTTCGGGCCGCTTCCGCGATGACCTCTTTTTCCGCCTCAATGTTCTTCCCATCCGCCTCCCGCCGCTGCGCGAGCGCGCCGACGATATCCCCCTGCTGGCCAGCGGGTTCGTACACAGCTACTGCGAGCGCGCAAAGCTGCCCCGCAAGAAGATCGCACCGGAAGCGATGCAACTCATGATGAGCCATGCCTGGAAAGGAAATGTGCGCGAGTTGGAAAACGTGATCCAGCGCGCTATCCTGATGGCCGACGGGGATACCTTGCTTCCCGAACATCTGCCGGCGCAGGTCCGTGGCAGCGATGTCCCGGGCGGGCCCGGGCAAGTGGTGATTCCACCGGACGGCTTGAAGATGGATGAGGAAATCGCGCGATTCGAGCGTGAGCTATTGGAATCTGCCCTGGCCCAGGCCGGCGGCGTTAAGACCAAAGCAGCCAAACTCCTCGGGCTGACAAAGGAGCAGATGAAGTATTTGTGCCGAAAGTACGGAGTGGAGAGGAAATTGTCACCGGAGGGGTAGTTTTCAACCCCGGCATCTCCCTCGTTACCTCCAATTGACCTAAGAGCTCATACTAACTGACTGAAAACAAAAGCCTGGAAGTATCTATGGTACTGGAACTAGGCCATTGGCCCCGTGAGTGCAACTATTCAGGCCAAGTTGCCCGTGGGTACCGTACAAACTGGTCATGCGCTGGGGATAGGCGCAGAAGCGAATTGAGGTTCAAGTTCAAGTCCACAGGGCAATAAATCTGAACAATGGAGGAAAGCGATGGCAGATCCGAAATCGGTTGTGATCAAGCTAACGAACGAGCAACAGGAAGCGATCCGCAGGGCCACCGGCCAGGAGATCTCCGAATTCAAGGTGGAGGCTCTCGAAGGCCGGGAATCGCCCATCAGCCTCCGCGCGCTGGAAAGCCGCAAGGCTCCGTTCAGCGTGGATGCGGAATCCGCCCGCAAGGCGCCGTTTTCCGCCCATGCTGACACCGAGAAGGAAGAAGCCCGGAAGGCGCCGTTGCGCGTGGGTGGCGAGGAAGCCCGCAAGGCACCGCTGCGCGTAGGTGGCGAGGAAGCCCGCAAGGCACCGCTGCGCGTAGGTGGCGAGGAAGCCCGCAAGGCGCCGCTGTCCGTGGACGCCGAAGCCAACCGTAAGGCCCCGTTGAGCGTGGACGCGGAAGCCAGCCGCAAGGCGCCGCTTTCCGTCGACGCCGAGGCGAATCGCAAAGCGCCGCTCTCCATCGACGCCGAGGCCAACCGCAAGGCCCCGCTGCGCAATACTGGCGTCGCGGATGATTCGGTATAGAGTGAGGAAAACCGAAAGGCCCCGCTGAAGATCACCGAGTAACTGGCCAGGCAGGTCTGCGGACCGCCTGACACAAAACCAATCGGGCCGCTCTTCGGAGAAATCCGAACGGGCGGCCCGATTCTTTTTGACGCAGATTGTTCTCCGATTCCGGCCGGCGTCACCACCACACTTTGCTGCGGACAAGGTCCGCCACCGAACGGAAAATCCTTCCGGCCAGGCTGCGGTTATCGACGCTGATCTTGGCCGTACCGCTCATGCCGGGGCGGAGGCGACCCTCGCGGTTGGGAACTTCGGCAAACACGTCGAAATGGGAGAAGGCGCCAGGCTCGGACTTGGTACCCGGCACGACGGCCGTGCGCACAAGCTCCGCCGTGCGGCCGGCGGCGTTGTAGGAATCCTCAGCAGCCATGCCGCGCCCGGTCACGGAACCGGCGAACGTATCGCCGGGGAACGAATTCAGCTTCAAGCGGACGGCGCGGTTATCCGCGACGTCGCGAAAGAGGAATTCGCTAACGCGAATGCGGGCGCGCATCGTCTGCAGCATTCCAAAATCGCAGAGCAGATCCCCCGGCTTGACAAAATGGCCGGTCAAATCCTGCAAGCGGGCCGTGAGGATGTAGCCGTCGAACGGGGCCCGCACTAGCAGAAGCGACTCCTGGCGCTGCCATTCCGTTAAATCCTTCGCCGCGGAATCCAGTTCGCGCAGGCTGGACTGATAGGCGGCCACGTCGCCGGCGGCCTGCGCGCGCGCAGCCGAGGAACGCAGGCGCTCAACTTCTCCCTGCGCCTTTTCGCGCTGGGCCACAATTTCCGGGTTGCGCAGGCGCACCACCACCTCACCGGCAGGTTGCAGGGCGTTGAGGTTGGGCGCGACGCCGGCCACAAACCCGGGCGCCGCCGCGCGCAGCGGAAGCTGGCGCGCCGGTTCGAGCACCACCGGTGCGGAGACCGTCCGGCCAAACGGATAGAAGAACACCACGAGCAGCAGCGCGGATGTTGCCAGGCCCCAGCGCCGGATGGAGGCCTTCTGCGTGAGCAGCTCGCGCTTGTCGAGGAAAACGAAGCGGGAGAAGGTCATAAACTTTTGAATCCTTTTCTTCAGAATCAAATACGCCAGGACTGCGCCAAGAAAAATCCCCATCTCCGGGAAATTGCGCATGGACACGCGGAACACGAACAGCACAAAGAGCGTGACGATGAAAACGATGTACACCGTGGAGAGCAGCCCGTAGACCAGCCAGATGCGCTTCTTGCGCGGCGTGAGGCCGGGCGGGGGCGTGGCCGCCACTTTGAAGATATTCCGCCGCAGCAAATAGGAGATGTACAGCGCGGAGTTTTCGCGCAGGTTGGACATCTCCAGGATGTCACTGAGCAGGTAGTAGCCGTCCAGCTTGATGAGCGGGTTGTAATTGAAAATGATGGTGGAGACGCCGGCGAAAACCATCACGCTGTAGGCGATGTGATGCAGGAGGGTGTCCGGCGCGCTGAGCCACCAGGTGAACACCGCCGTGGAGCAGATGCACAGCTCGCTGTAGCCTCCCGCCAGCGTGACCCAGTACTTATGCCACTTTTTGTCGAACAGGTAGGCGTCGCTCACGTTGGCATAGAACGCCGGCGCAAAGAAGATGAGCATGAAGCCCATCTCGGTGACTTCCCCGCCGAAGTTCATGCAGGTAAGGGCATGAGCGGATTCATGAATGGCAATCACAAACGCCAGGATGAGGAAAAGCAAAACCACGTCGGCCGTCGTTTTTTCCTGAAAATTCCAGAATTTCAGCATGCCCTCGCGCACCGCGCCCCAGTTGGAAACGATCACCGTGGCGGCGGCAGCGAAAAACAACATGGTGGTGACGACAAACTGCGGGGTCCAAATCCAGCGCAGCATGGGATAAATGGCGCTGTAGAACTTCTGCGGGTTGGTAGTGGCCAGCGTGAGATAAAACACGTCCTTGGCCTGGCTCTGCTCGGCCTGCTTTTTGCGCTGGGCCTGGAGCTTTTCGAGGATGACGATGCTGCGCTCGGCGGGAGAGCGCACGATCAGCTCCTTTTTCTTGAGCGTGTCCACGAAGTCTTCGATCTGTCCGGCGTCGATATCCACGTCGGGAAACTGCTCCGCGAAGGCATCAGCAATGTCCTGGAAGGAGTTTTCTCCGTTCAGGCGCGAGATGATGGCCCACTCCATCTCGCGGAAGCGGAGGTATTCCGAAGTCTCGCGGTTTTTGATCAGGTAGGTGACCTCGCCGGCCATCACCTGGCGCTTTAGCACGAGGTCATCGCGGAGTTTGGGGCACTTGTCAGCCATCTGAAAATGTTTTCGCGCAGGTGCGAAGTTAACGGACGCGGACAGGCATGCCGTCCTGCAACTTGTCCGAAAGCCGGGCCACGATGCGTTCGCCGCCGGAGAGGCCGCTGAGCACCTGCACGCCGGAAGCGCTCTCGTGCCCGATCTTCACGCTGCGTTTTTGCAGGCGGTCGCCCATCACCACGAACAGGTCGGCGCGGTCTTCGCCGGTCCGGCGAAGCGCCGCGGCGGGCACGGTCGCTCCGGCTTGCGCCAGCGGGATTGCGCCGGGAATACGCACGTCCACGGCCATGCCGGGCACCAATCCCGCGGCGACAGGTTCCACAAGCTGCGCCGTGCATTCCAGCGAGCCGCTGGCCGCATCCACAACCATGCTGGTGCGGACGACGCGGGCTTTCGACGGGCCTGTAGCGGCATCCGCGGGAAAAACATCCACCACCGCGCCGGTGGCAGCGGCATGTCGTGCCGACTCGGGAACCGTAAAGCGCACCAGCAGCGGGCGTAGTTCGGTCAGCCGCAGCACCTTTTCGTCGCGCAGCAATGACTGGCCGACGCGGGCGTAGCGGCGCGAAACGATCCCGTCGAACGGTGCGCGAATGTCCATGCGCGCCAGCCGGATTTCGTCGTCTTCCACTTTCGCTTTGGCCCGATCGTATTCGGCGGCAGCTTTCACAATCTCGATCCGGTAGGCATCCAGGTTGAAGCGGGCGCGGTCGTAATCGCGCAGGCTGCCCAGCCCTTCCTTGCGGAGTTCCCCCTGCCGTTGCAGCTCGACTTCGGCGGCTTGCCTCAGCACGTCTGCCTGCTTTGAGGCGGCCTCGAGCATTCTGGCTTCCGCGCGGTCCTGGTCGATTTGCTTGCGCAAGCGCGAGGCGTCCAGCTTGGCCAGCAACTCGCCTTGTTTCACGCGCTGGCCCATGTCGGCCGTCACTTCCATCAGGCGGCCTTCCTCTTGCGCGATCAAGTCCGCTTCGCGCTCCACCGCAAGGGTGGAAGCCACCGTGAGCGGGCGAGCCGCTGAGGAATCCGCCGCCGGGACCACGTAAACTTCCACGTCGGCGACGGTCTCGGCCGCTTTGGTCGCCTGTTGCGGCTTTTCCGCGCTGCAGCCAACCAGACCGGCGACCAGCACAAGCAAAACTGCACCGTGGCGTTTCACAACTTTCCCCCTGTTCCGAGCGTAGCGAGGAATCCCCCTCATGGCAGCCAGCTCCACACCTTCAGCCAGAGCCAGCGAATCGGCGCGCGGAACATCAAATAACCGACCGGCGCGCGCCTCGCCAGCACCTTGCCGCGCCCCATCATGCCCGCGCGCAGCATTTGATCGCCATTGGGCACCTCAACGATCACGTCGAAGACGCGATCATCGCTCTGCTCGCGTCCCTGCGGCGAGATGCGCACTACATGGCCGACAAATTTGCGGTCGGGAAACGTATTCAGCTTGAGCCAGGCTTCTTGCTCGGGTTCGATCTCCCCAACCTCGCGTTCGGAGACGGCGATTTCCACCCAGGCGCGCCCAGCGTCCACCACCTGGCAGAAAACGTCGCCGCGATGGAGCAACTGCCCCTCGCGCTCTTCCAACCGCGGGGTGATGACCACGCCGGAAATGGGGCTGCGAATCTGCGTGGCGGCCAGGCGCGAACGGGCCAAATCCAGCTCGGCCGAAGCCTGCTGCATCCGGGCACGCTCCATGCGCGCCTCGCCCAAGTCGCCCGCGGCTTCAAGCTGAAGGACGTGGCGAGAAAGGATTTCGTGCTTCGACTGGGCCTGCTGGAGGGCGACGCGCATCTCCTCAGGCGCCACTTCGGCGAGCAGGTCGCCGGCATTCACGCGCGCGCCCTCACGGACGCGGACGTTGCGCACCACGCCTTCCACTTCAGCGCTGACCGGCTGGACCAGCGCCGGCAGCACGCGCGCTTCGCCGGAAGGCTTCGACCACCACGGAAAAAAAGTCAGGAATGCCAAGATCGCCACGGCGCCGGTGATCATCACGCTGCGCCGCGCCGCAGGAATCGCGGCAAACCGGGCGCGTCTTTCGGCCAGCGGCTGCAGCACGCCGGCCAGCGGCATTTGCTGGTAGAGAAGCGCGTTGCGAACCGCTACGGTGACCTGGCTGGCGAAGATGCGCGCCAGGTCGTAATGCCCGTGGGAAAGACCGCCGGGTTCCTTGCCCTCGAGAACCAGCGTGCCGACAATGCTCTCCTCGTCGCGCAGCAGAAGGCCCATGAAGGCGGACATGCCGGCCTGATCGAAGTAGGCGCCGAATTTGTCGCGAGTTTCTTCTCGCTCGGCGTCGATGCCTTCCTCCGTGCGCAGCACCGTGCAATCGCCGCCGGACCCGGCCAGCCAGACGTGCATGGCCTCCAGTTCCGGCATCCCCGCAGCCTTGCGGTCCAACTTCATCTCGCCCGAAACGGCGCAGAGATCCAAGCGACCCTTGCGGTGCAACGCCACTGTGCAGCGGTCGCAGGGGATCACCGAAGTAATGCGATTGACGGTGGTGGTGAGCACGCGGTCGAGGTCCAGCGTGGCGGTGATTTCCTTGCTGATTTCCATCAGCGCATTCAGTTCGTTGACGCGACGCTCCGCCTGCAGGCGCTGGGCGTTGCGCAGCGAGACGGTGGCCTGCTTGGCCACGTCAATCAGCAGACGCAAATCTTCCTCCGTGAAGTAGCGCGCGTCCGCGCCGCGGACGGCTTCAATGGCGCCGAGGAAGCGGTTGCCCGACATCAATGGCACGGCCAGAAGAGAGCGAAGCGACCCGCCCCAGCGGTCGGTCCACTCCGGCTCCACCACGTTGTGCAGGAGCACGGCTTCGCCCTGCGACACCGTTGTGCCCAGGCCGGCGTCGCTGGCCCACACGCGCGCGGAACTCATCGCTTCGGTCCGGGGGCCCTCGGCGGCAGCGCAATAGAGGTTGCGCTTGACGGGGTCCAGCATCCACACGGTGGCGGATTCCGCCTCGAGGATGTTCAGCACGCGCGTGCAAATCACCGGCGCGAGTTCCTCCATCTCCAGAGTGGAATGGAACACCTTGCCGATGTCGTACAGCATCATCAGGCGGGAAATGGCGTTGACGTAGTTGCGGCGCTCAGACTCGTATTCCAGCAGCGCCGGCAGCGACTTGTTCAACACGTCTTCCAGCAGGGCAAGAATTTCCGAGCTGGCCGCGGGCTTGCCGCCGGTGGCTTTCCACCACAGTTCAATGCAGCCGATGATTCCTTTGGGGCCGCGGAGAGGAACGCCAGCCACCTGTGCGAGCTGCACACCGGTCAGGGCAGAGCGATACGCCCCGGACGGCCCTTCCTGGACCGCCGCAGACCCGCTGCGCCACGAGGCCATGCCGATGGATTCGGCCACGTTCTCGACCGTCCAGTCCATGCGCGCGGAGCCGTGAACGGCCAGCGCAAAGAGCAGGTCTTCCTCGGAGCGC
>JACOSF010000208.1 GCA_016179005.1 Acidobacteriota bacterium
CATGGCGGCGAGCTGGAGCGGCGTGCACAACCTGCTCTACCGCAAGTACTACATGGACGAGATTTACGATGCGCTGTTTGTGAACCGCACCAAGGACCTGGCCAGCACGCTGGGCGCCTTCGACCGCACGGTGATTGACGGCATGGGCGTGGACGGCTCCGCATGGGTCACGCGCTTTTTCTCGCGCATCTCCATCTGGTGGGACACGTGGATCGTAGATGGCCTGGTGAACCTATCCGGGCGCGTCGTGTGGATTTTCAGTTTTCCGGTGCGTCTGGCGCAGAACGGCCTGGTGCAGAGCTACGCCCTGGTGATTGTTGTGGGAGTCTTGCTGATGTTCGGGTACTACCTGACGCGGTAACTGTGAGGCGGAAGTGATGGAATTCTACAATGCGCATATTCTCAGCGTGATTTTGTTCACGCCGCTGGCCGGAGCGCTGCTGATGCTCCTTGTGCCGCGCGAATCGGAAAACGCCCACCGCTGGCTCGGCAACCTGTTCGGTTTTCTCGGGTTCGCCGTCTCCGTGCCGCTGGTGTGGAAGTTTGACGAGGTCGCGGATTTGCCGGCCGCCTATCGGCCATTTCATTTCGTAGAACAGGCCGCTTGGATCCCTTCCATCGGGGCCGATTATCGCCTCGGAATTGACGGCATCAGTTACCTGCTGATCATGCTCACCACGCTGCTCGGGGCCATCGCCATCCTCTCCTCGTGGAGCGCCATCAAGAGCCGCGTGAAGGAGTATTACATCCTGCTCCTGCTGCTGCAGGTGGGCATGCTGGGCGTGTTCATGTCGCTGGACTTTTTCCTCTTTTACGTCTTCTGGGAAGTGATGCTGGTGCCGATGTATTTCCTGATCGGCGTGTGGGGCAGCGACCGCCGGCTCTATGCGGCCATCAAGTTTTTCCTGTACACGCTGGCCGGCTCGGTGCTGATGCTGCTGGCCATCCTGTCTATCTACTTCAACCACGCGGCCCTGCACGGCGCGGCGGGCGGCTGCGTCCTAAAAACCGTCCACGAGGCCTACACCTTTAATATTGATGTGCTGCTTGCGGTTGCGCCGTCTTTCGGCACGTCGCTTCAGCAGTGGCTCTTCTGGGGGCTGTTCTTCGCGTTCGCCATCAAGGTGCCGATGTTTCCGTTCCACACCTGGCTGCCCGATGCGCACACCGAAGCCCCCACGGCGGGTTCCGTGATCCTGGCCGCCGTCCTGCTGAAGATGGGCACCTACGGCTTCCTGCGTTTTTCGGTGCCGATGTTCCCCAACGCGGTGACCAATCCGAAAATCGTCGCGGCGGTGATCACGCTTTCGATTATCGCCATCATTTACGGCGCGCTGGTCTGTCTGATGCAGAAGGATATGAAGAAGCTCATCGCGTATTCCTCGGTCAGCCACATGGGACTGGTGACGCTGGGTATCTTCGTGCTCACGCCGGCGGGCATCGCCGGCAGCGTAATCCAGCAGATCAACCATGGGCTTTCCACCGGCATGCTCTTCATGATCGTCGGCGTGCTCTACGAGCGCCGCCACACGCGCCTGATATCCGAATACAGCGGCATCTCCACGCCGATGCCTAATTTCGCTGCGGTGTATCTCATCGCCACCCTCAGTTCGCTGGGCATGCCCGTGCTCAACGGCTTCATCGGAGAGTTCGTTATTCTCAAAGGCGTTTTCGAGGTCAACAAGATGTGGGCCGCGTGGGGCGCGCTGGGCATCGTGCTCGGTGCCGCGTATCTGCTGTGGCTCTACCAGCGCGTGATGTACGGCCCGGTGACCAATCCAGCTAACGAAAAGCTGCCCGACTTGAATTTCCGCGAGATGGCCTGCTTTCTGCCGCTCATTGCCATCTGCTTCTGGATCGGCGTGTATCCCAAGCCGTTCTTCCGCGTGCTGGACGCCCCGGTGAAAAAGATCGTGATGCAGGTGAATCCGGACTACTACAACAGGCCGGTGATCGCGCAGCCCGTCCTGCCGCCACCGCGCGGTGAAGCAGCGCCGGGCGTTGCGGCGGAAGGGAAGTAGACACTGATGCCCACCTGGGCCCAATTCATGGACGCTCTGTGGCAGGGGCTGCCGCTGATCAAGCCGCAGCTTCAGCTCACCCTGTGGGGCATCGGCATCCTGCTGACAGATTTTTTTCTGGAGCAGCGGCACAAGTATTGGAACGCCATTGTGGCCCTGATCGGGGTCGCTTTCAGCGGCGTCGAGCTCTGGCGCTTGCGCGGGGTCGAAGCCACCGGATTCAACGGCTCGATACTGGTGGACTCGTTCTTCATTTACTTCGGGTTCCTTTTTCTTGCCGCCACGGCGCTGGTGATTCTCATTTCCGTCCGCTATCTCGAAATCGAGCACGAGCACCGCGGCGAGTATTACGCGCTCATGCTGTTCGCCACCGTGGGCATGATGTTCATGGCCTCGGGCTACGATCTGATCACGCTGTTCATTTCTCTGGAGACGATGGCGCTCAGCTTCTACATCCTCGTCGGTTTCCTACGCCAGGAGCGCCGCTCCAACGAAGGCGCGCTGAAGTACCTGCTGCTCGGCGCCTTCAGTTCCGGCATCCTGGCTTACGGCTTTTCGATTCTCTATGGCCTCTCCGGCTCGACCAACCTCGGCGACATCGCCAACGCGCTGGCCATGCGCCCGCTGAACGACATTCTGGTCCTGCTGGCAATGGTCACCGTCTCCGCCGGACTCTTCTTCAAGATTGCTGCGGTGCCGTTCCACATGTGGGCGCCGGACGTGTACGAAGGCGCGCCGACTTCCATCACCGCGTACGTCAGCGTGGCCTCCAAGGCGGCGAGCTTCGCGCTGCTGATGCGGCTGTTCTTGGTGCCGTTCTGGCCGGTGCGCGCCAACTGGGAAATGTTGTTCGGCGCTGTCGCCCTGGCTACCATGACCGTCGGCAACTTTGCCGCGCTCACGCAGACCAACATCAAGCGCCTGCTGGCTTACTCTTCGATCGCCCACGTCGGTTATATCCTGCTGGGCATGGTCGCCATGAACCAGACCGGGATGCAGGGCATGGCCTTCTACCTGTTCGCTTATGCCTTCATGACCATCGGCGCCTTCACCGTGGTCATTCTGCTGCGGCGCAAGGGCCTGATCGGCGACGAACTCGAAGACATGAACGGCCTGATCTACCGCAACCCCGGAGCGGCCATCCTGATGCTGATTTTCCTGCTTTCGCTGGCCGGCATTCCGCCCACCGCGGGCTTCATGGGCAAGTGGCTGATTTTCTGGGGACTCATCCAGACGGGGCACTACTACCTGGCCATTTTTGCCGCGCTCTACATCCTTCCGGCGGTGTACTACTATCTGCGTATCGTGGTGCACATGTGGATGACGGACGTGACCGACCCCGTGCGGCCCACCATCTCTCCGGCGCAGTGGGTGGCGCTGGCCGCGGCCGTGATTATCGTGCTCGGCGCGGGCCTGTACCCCGAGCCGTTCCTCAAACTGGCCACTTATTCCGTCATTCTCCCCCTGGCCCGTTGAGCTGGAGGCGCCATGCCTTCTGAACCGCCGCGCAAACGAACCGGATTTTTCCTGCAAACGCTGGCCATGGCCATGGAGCTTCCATTCATTCTGGTGGCGGGTGTGGTGATTGGGGGCGGCGCAGGCTACTGGCTTGATTCCCGTTTCCACACGTCGCCGCTGCTGACCTTTGTGCTGGGGATTTTGGGATTCGGCGCGGGAGTGCGGGAAGTTATTCGCCGGATTCCCAAAGATGTAAACCAAAATGATGACCGATGAAGCCTATTACCGCGCGGCCGAGCGCCGCGTGGAATTCTTCACGCTCGGCCTGGGAATGGGAGCGGGCCTGTTCCTTTTCTTCGCGCGAGGTTGGCCGGACGCAGCAGGGATTTTGACCGGCGCGGCGTTGGGCTGGGTGAACTATCGCTGGCTCAAGCAAGGGATGAACATGATGGCCCGCGTCGCAGCCGAGCAGGCGGATGCTCCCGCTGTGCGCATTCCGAAAAGTACCTACGTCAAATTCTTCGGGCGCTACGCGTTGATAATCGCCGTCCTTTATGGTATTTTTTCAAATTCTTTGTTACCCGCTGCGGCAGTCATTGGCGGGCTATTCGCCCCGGTGGGGGCTGTTGTGGTGGAAACTTTGTACCAGCTGTTTACAGGCAGCAAGCGCGCGGATAACGAAGCGAAGTAGCCGCCGGCAGCCTGCGAAGCGTACGCGAACGATCGGAAAGTGTGCTGAATGGAACACCACCAACTCTGGATAACCCGCATCCTCAACCACTTCCTGGGCGGCCCGGTTACCGCTCTCCTCTCTGCGATTGGCATTCATGCGGAGGACCCCGCGGCGCCGATTCCAAACCACATCGCCATGGAGTTTGTGGTATTTGCGGTGGCCATTGTCTTCATTCTTTGGGCAAAGCGGCGTTTCTCCGTTGCCCGGCCCGGTGGAACGCAGCAATGTCTGGAGATGATTCTCACGAATCCCATGGGCGTCGGCGTCCGCGACCTCCTGGAGGATATGGTCGGACACGGATCGGAACGCTATCTGCCCATGCTCGGGAGCATCGGCATCTTCGTTTTGATGTGCAACCTGATTAGCATCGTGCCGGGCTTCGAATCGCCGACCGCCAACGCCACGGTTCCTCTGGGCTGCGCGTTCGCGGTTTTCCTCTACTACAACTGGTGCGGCGTGCGCAAACACGGCCCGCTGGGCTACGCGAAGCATTTCCTCGGACCGGTGTGGTGGTTGGCGTGGCTGATGCTGCCCATTGAGATCATCAGCAACCTGGCGCGCCTGCTCTCCCTGACCGTGCGTCTCTGGGTCAACATGGTGGTCAGTGAACTTCTCTACGTCCTCTTCATGGGCATGACGATTTCCGTGTTCCTGTTTGCCAAGGGAGCGACCGTGTTCGGCTACGGGCTGGCATGGGCTCCTCTGGTTCCCATCATTTTTATCGCCCTGCATATTTTCGTGGGGATTCTGCAAGCATTCGTGTTTACCCTGCTGCCGATCATTTACGTCAGCGGGGCTGTGGCGGAAGAACATTAATCCGGCTTGATCGCTGTCCAATGTGAGCCCGGCCTGCACGACGGTTGACCGGGAACCACCTCCTGGCGGCTATTTCATACAAAGGAGAAACACAATGAGAAAACATGCTCCGCTTCTGCTGGTGATGCTGGCAGCCTGCCTGCTCGCCCCTGCCGCGTTTGCGCAGGGAGGCGAACCCGCTCAGGCCGCCGGCACAAACTGGGTGGCCATCACCTCCGGCTTCGCCATGGCGATTGCCTCCGCAGGCTGCGGTTACGCG
>JACOSF010000204.1 GCA_016179005.1 Acidobacteriota bacterium
TGGAGCAGCGCTTTGTAGGCTTCGTTGGTCTTGACGGCGCCGGTCTGGTCCTTGTACTTGCGGACCTTTTCCTTCCACTGGTCCACGTCCATCTCGTAGGTCTTGCGGTCCTTCAGGCTCTTGGTGAGGGCATCCTTGGCCGTGGTGAGCTGCGTACGCGCGGCATCCACGCGGGCGTTCACCTCGGCAAGATGCTTGGGGAAAGTGGCCAGGCGGGTGCGAACGTCGTTGAGCCGGACGTCCACGGCTTGCAGCTCCACCAGATGCTTAACATGAGGGTGCATCGAACGGGCATTCTAACACATGAAGGCGCAGACTCCCCCTTTCGGAGGGAGAGGGCGCCGATTGGCAGGTCCGACGAGTGAGTCTTTTTCGGCGGCCCGCACGTATACAGGTTGAGTATGATGAGCGCAGCGTTGATGTCGTGGGAGGGGCCATTGGCCCAGTCAGAGCTTGTGGCGGAGGTCGCCCGGTTGCGCCAGGGGGACCCGGAGGCGCTCGGCCCGCTGCTGGCACGCTACCAAAACCGTCTTTACCGCTATCTGCTGCGGCTCGTACGTGATCGAGCTACGGCCGAGGACTTGTTCCAGCAGACCTGGCTGCGCGTGGTGGAGAAAGTCCACCAATACGACGCGTTGCGGAGTTTTGAAGCCTGGCTCTTCGCGCTGGCGCACAACTTGGCGATAGACTATCTGCGGCGCTACCGGCCGGAAAGCCTGGATGAACTGCAATCCCCGGACGAGCCGCGCAACGTACAGTTTCCAAGCGCAGGGCCGGATGCGCTGGCGCGCGCGCTGGAGCAGGAACGCGCCGGTCTGGTGATTGAGGCGCTCGACGAGCTGCCGGCCGTGTATCGCGAACTGCTGAGCCTTCGGTTCGAGGAAGAGATGAAGCTTGCGGAGATCGCAGAAGTGCTGGATATGCCGCTCTCCACAGTGAAGACGCGGCTGAAGCGGGGACTGGAGCGCCTGCGGGAACGACTGGCCAACATAGCTCCGCGGGAGATGGGGCAATGAAAAACGGACACGAGACCATTCGGGAGTTGCTGGCACTGGCCGCGGCGGGCGCGCTCGACGACCAGGAAGCGCGGCGCGTGGAAGAGCACGCGACGGCCTGCGCCGAATGCGCCGCCGAACTGGAGCGGTGGCAGAGTCTGGCCGGTGCATTGCGGCGCGTGCCGACGCCGCAGCCCTCGAGGGAATTGATCGCCAGGGTGCGTGCGCAAGCGGAATGGAAACTGGCCCAGGAAGCCGAGCGGCGCCGGGACACGCGTGTGATGGCGTTGCTGCTGATGTTCAGTTGGACGATCCTGCTGACCACGTGGCCGCTGGTGCGGCTGATGGGCGGTGGGGTTTGGGCCTGGCTGGACGCGATGCCCGGGCATGTCTGGTTCTGGCTGGCGGGTTACACGCTGCTGGGTTGGCTGGCGGCGGGCGCGGCGGTCTTGCTCGGACTGCGTGAGCGAGGGGCGAGGAGGACGGCATGAACCGGCTCTGGGAACGAATGCGCATTATTCCCACCACGGCGCTCGTGGTGGCGGCGATCCTCTACCTGACGCTGGCGGCCACCATGTGGTTGGGGCCGATCAGCCACGAGAGGGAGGTGCAGGAGTGGCCGATGGTGCTGAAGCTAGTGCTGACCTTCGTCGCACCGCTGATCGTCTCAATCTACGTCTTGCTGGTGGGATTCGTGTACGCCGATGCGCGACGCCGCGCGATGCGGCACACCATGTGGACTCTGATCGCGATCTTCGTGCCTTACGGCATCGGCATGATCTTCTATTTTGCGATGCGCGACCCGCTGCCCGCTCCGTGCCCCCAGTGCAACGTCACGGTGCCGGCAAGCTTCACCTTTTGCCCCCATTGCGGCTTCGCCATCCGCCCCACATGCTCGCAGTGCGGTAAGCAGGTGGAGAACTCGTGGGCGAACTGCGCTCATTGCGGCACGAAGCTTCCGAAAGATGTACCGCAGACCGCGGCCTGACGCTCCACAAGACACATCGAGAAAAAATCAGCCTCGAGGAGCCCGAAGGCGATCCGTGGCCCCTCTTTCTTTTTTCCATTCTTGGGTGCGGCCCGGTAGAATCCTCGCCGGCATACGCCGAGGAGGAATCATGCCGCACGTGCAGATTACCTGGGTGGCGGGACGCAGCGCGGAACAGAAGCGAAAAATCACCCAGCGGGTGACGCAAGCGCTCGTGGAGGATGGGCGGGCGAAGCTGGAAAACATTCATGTGACGTTTCATGACCTGCCGGCAACGGACTACGCCGAGGCAGGGGTGATGGTGGCGGACCAGCAGCGCGCGCCGTAAGGACTCAGCGAAACTCGATCCCGAGGCCTCGGGACGAAATTCGAAATCGGAAAATCCACTGCTATTTCTTGTCGGATTTCTTTTCGTGCGTGCGGATGTATTCGAGGGCGAAGTCGCGCAACACAGGACTGTGCATGCCCACCTTTTTGGCCTCTTCCTCGGCGGCTTCCAGTTTCCAGCCGTCTTTCAGGACGCGGTAAATCATCCAGAATCCGCCGACGCGGTTGGCAGAGGCGCAGTGGATAAACACCGGGCGGTTGGCGGGGTCGGCCATCACTTTCAGGAATTCGTCGGCGGCTTCGGGCTTGGGCTCGGCGCCGTTCACGGGGATGTGGAAATAGCGCAGGCCGAGTTCCTTCGCTTTGGCGGCCTCCTCCTCCGCGTTGAACTCGGAGGCTTGGCGAAGGTTGATGACGGCTTTGACGCCGTCAGCCTTGAGGCGGGCGAGGTCGTCGAGGGAGGGCTGCCCGCCGGTGCAGATCTTGTCGTTGATGCGCAGGAAGTTTTTGATATTAGAAAAATCCTGCTTGTCCTGATCCCCGCTCTGCGGGACGAAGGGCTGGGCCGTCAGGACCAAGGCGCACACCAAGAGAATCATGATAAAGCCGGAGAGTTTCTTCATGGCATGCTCCTTTGAGTGCCCGGGCTGCTGATGCCGAGAATTAGGATAGCGCAAGCGGAGGGCGCGCGAAAGGGCGCGCTGCAAGCGAGCGGGCATCGGCCAGGGAGAAAGCCGGCGGAAAAAGGCGAGAGGTGCATCATCAGCAAGTTCGTGTTATCGTGAGCACATGTGGAGCAAGCGGGGAAGACCGCGGAATGCTCCTGAGGCTTGAGGATGAGCCTGCGCCCGGGCGGCGACAATTCAAAACAAATTGAACAGCTCCGCGCGCTCGAAATCGAGGAAGCGCGGAACATCCAGCAGGCCATGGTGTGCGTGGAGTCGCTCAAGATGGACCCGGTGGAAGTTGTGGGCCGGTTCCGCCCGGTGACGGAGGTGGGCGGAGACTTCCTGGATTATTTCCCGCTGCAAGACCACCGGCTGGGAATCTACCTCGGAGACGTGGTGGGGAAAGGACTGGCGGCGGCGATGTATGCGGCGCTGGCCATGGGAACGATCCGGGGGATCCACAAGAGCGGAACGCCCCCCACCGCGGTGCTGGCCATGCTGAATGAGCGGCTGCGCATGCGGGTGGTGCCCGGGCGGTACTGCGCGCTGCAGTATGCGGTGTACGACCCGGCTACGCGGGAGTTGAGCTACGCCAA
>JACOSF010000202.1 GCA_016179005.1 Acidobacteriota bacterium
CGGAGCCGAGGGGCCTGCGCGTTCTCGTGTACCGCCGGGCTTTAGCCCGGCATGCTTCGTCTTGTCATCCTGAGTCCGCCGCGGCGGACGAAGGATCTCTCCTCCCTTCGCCGCCCTCTCCGCTCTCGTCACAAAATCAAACGTGCTCCCTTCCGTCCCGCGGTCCTCAATATTCTCCGCGCGGAAATCCGCGTCCTCGCTGAACCCGAACGTCAACACTCTTCCGCGAAATCCCTCCGCAAACTGCATCACCCGCGGATCATCCGCGTTCAGCACCGCCACCGCCAAGCCATGTGGAGTGCGGCGCGTCAGCGCCGCTTTCTCCAGGCGAACCTCAGTTCGCCGCCCTTCGTCACTCCCGGAATCCTCTTTCGTCTCTCCCGCCAAATTCTCAATCAACTCCCGCTTGGCCAGCGCAATTTCGTCCAGCGACGCGAAGAATTCCAAATGCACCGGCGCCACCAGCGTCACCACGCCCACTTCCGGTTCGCAGAGTTTTGCCAGGCGTTCGATTTCCCCGCGATGCGACATCCCCAGCTCCAGCACCGCCGCGTCGTGCTCCTCCTCCAGACGCAGCAGCGTGAGCGGCACGCCGTATTCGTTGTTCAGGTTCCCTTCGTTTTTCAGTACGCGGCGCCTCGTGCCAAGCAGCGCCGCCAGAATCTCCTTGGTTGTGGTCTTGCCCGTGGAACCCGTGACCGCGACCAGGCGCCGCCCGGGCTTGGCGGCTCGCCAGGCGTCCCGCGCAAGCGTGTCCGTCGTGACGCGGTCCGTGTATGGCGATGAACAGTTCTCCAGCGCCGACAGTCCGAGAATCAATCGAGACGCCGGCCACCCGGGCCACGGCGTCAACCCCCTCGGGAGCTGCGACACCCAAAGCGCCAGCAACTTGTTGTACCGTCCACCGCATGGCGTCCTCGCCGGCTCTTGTAGGACAGGCTCCCGACCCCTCGGGACAGCCTGTCCGGCACCCAATTCCGCATCGCCTTGTAGGACAGGCTTTCTAGCCTGTCCAGCACCCAATTCCGCATCGCCTTGTAGGACAGGCTTTCCAGCCTGTCCGGCACCCAATTCCGAATCGCGCCGTACGGGCGCTGCTTGCTGCGCCCCTTGCCGCGTTGCGCCCGCCATTCGGCGGGCATCTCTCAAGAGTTTCCGCAGGGCCGGGTCTCCCTTGCTTCTCTTGTCTACTGCTCGTTGCGTGCCACTCTCTGCAACTCTGTCACTCTGGCACTCTGTAACTCTGAATCACACAATCACCATTCACTCAATCGCTCAATTTCTCCATCTCTTTCTGAGCGCCTCTCTTGCCTTTTCATGGTCATCAAACTCAATGGTTCGATCGCCGATGATCTGATACGTCTCGTGCCCCTTGCCCGCCAGCAGCACAATGTCTCCCTCGCGCGCTTCTTCCAATGCGATTTCAATCGCCCGCCCGCGGTCCGGCTCTACAACGTATTTCGCATTCACTTTCTGAAGTCCGACGACGGCGTCGTTGATAATGCGCAGTGGATCTTCCCCGCGCGGGTTGTCGCTCGACAGCACAACGAGATCGCTCAAGCTGCCCGCCGCCTCGCCCATCAGCGGGCGCTTGGTGCGGTCGCGCTCGCCGCCGCAGCCGAAGAGCGTGATGATGCGCCCGGTCTTGAGCAGATCCCGCGCCGTCTGGATCAAGTTGCGCAGCGCGTCGTCGGTATGCGCATAGTCCACCACCACCAGGAAAGGCTGGCCCTCGTCAATGCGCGCGAAGCGCCCGGGGACGCACTCGAGCGAGCCGATGCCCTGCTGGATCACTTCTGGTGAAAGTCCCAAGCCGATTCCCGCGCCCACGGCGGCAAGAATGTTGTACACGTTGATGCGGCCCACCAGCGACGAGCGTATTTCGATTTTCCCCGCCGGCGTCTGCGCCGTGAATTCCAGTCCGGAAAACGCCGGAGTGAATTTCCGGGTAGTAATATCCGCGCCGTTTTGCAGGCCGTAGGTGAGCGTGCGCTGCGCCATGCCCGCGAGCTGCTTGCCGTAAGCATCGTCGGTATTGATCACCCCGACGGCCGGTGCGCCCTGTAGCGGGGGGTTTATCCCCCCGCCCCCGCTCGCGCCCTGTAGCGGGGGGTTTATCCCCCC
>JACOSF010000058.1 GCA_016179005.1 Acidobacteriota bacterium
ACCGCTGGAATCGTCAGCGCGAAAGACCGCGCCAACGTGGGTTTGCAGTTCCAGCGGTTCATCCAGACCGATGCGGCCATCAACCCGGGCAATTCGGGCGGGCCGCTGGTCAACATGGCCGGGGAAGTGATCGGCATCAACACCGCCATCTTCACCGGCAGCCGCGGCAATGAGGGCATCGGCTTCGCCATGCCGTCGAACACGGCGGTTGGCGTGTACAACCAGCTCGCGCAGAACGGGCGAGTGACGCGCGGCTCCATCGGCATCACTTTCACGGAAAAAAACAGCAGCAACCCCGTGACGCTGAAAGAGTTGGGAGCGGCGTACGGGATCATTATTGAGTCTGTGGAGCCCAGTGCACCGGCGGCCAAGGCGGGCTTAGTGCCGGGCGACGTGATTACGGAAGTGAACGGGCAGGCAGTGCGCACGGGCTCCGACTTGGTCGACCCGATCGCACAAACCCCGGTGGGGCAGAAAGTCAAATTGTCATACGTGCGCGACCGCCAGAAACATGAGGTGACTGTCACCGTGGAGGACCGCACGAAGATCTTCCCTCGTGAGATTGCCGGCGGAAACCAGCCCGACGAAAACCAGCCCGGTGAATTTGGCTTGCGCGTGGAAGAGCTGACGCCAGAGCTAAACCGTCGTCTGGGGATTGCGGACAAAAAGGGTGTGATTGTCACGCAGGTGGAACCCGCGAGTTTCGCGGAGGACCTCGGCTTCCTGCCGCGGGACATCATCATGGAAGTGAACCGTGAACCGGTGCCCGATGTCGCGGCATACCGCGCGGCAGTGAGCAAACTGAAACCCGGTCAAAACGTCATTTTCAAGGTACTACGCAACGGCGGAGGCGATCGCTGGTTGATGCCCTACCTCTCCGGCGTGGTGCCGAACCCGCAATAAACCGTGCGAAAGCGAAGCGCGCGGACGACAATGGCAGTCATCGTGGGAGTGGCGCTCCTCTTGGGTGCCACTCCATTTTCTCTGTGGGGACAGACCCCGCCGGCGAAAACTCCTCCTCCAAATAAACAACCCGCACCAGCAACAAAAAAAACCAGCAAACCCGCCAAGAAAAAAGCGCCCCGCCCGCGCGCCCAGAAGGCGCCGACGCCCGACCGCATCCGGGAAATCCAGGCTGCGCTCGCGCAGAAGGGTTTCTATGAAGGCGAGCCGAACGGGAAGTGGGACGCGCGGTCGGTGGAAGCGATGAAGAAGTTTCAGGGCGCGAATGGGCTGGCCGAGACAGGGAAGTTCGACGCGAAATCTCTCCAGAAACTCGGACTGGGCTCGGAAGTGGCGGGGGCCGCAGCGCCGCGCACGCCGGCGAACGGCACTAAACCTCAATAGCTGCGAGGGTGGCTCGTCCAAGCATCTCAGTCTACGAGCAAGGAAAGTTCCTCCCGGCGCTCGGAATGACGCGCCTGCGCCGGACCGTCTGCGGTGCAGTGGCTAAAAAAGAGAATTCTGCTAAACTAGTGCCGCCGCGCGCCGCAGAAAACCAGCGGTACGAGCTATCCGCGGCCCGACGTTGCCGCACTCTTACACACCAAATTTCGAGGAGGCAGTATGGCTACGCTATCCATCCCTAAGGTTCATAAGAACTTCATTAACGGCGAGTGGGTTGAGGCCCGTTCCGGCAAGGGGTACGAGAACCGCAACCCGGCCAACATCGACGATTGCATCGGAATGTTCCCGCTCGGCACGGAACAGGATGTGAACGCCGCGGTGGAAGCGGCAAAGGAAGCCTTCAAGAGCTGGCGGATGGTGCCGGCACCCAAACGCGCGGAAATCCTGTTCCGCGCGGCGGAAATTCTGGTGAAGCGCAAAGAAGATTTCGCGCGGGACATGACCCGCGAGATGGGCAAGATCCTGGCGGAGACGCGCGGCGACGTCCAGGAAGCCATTGACATGACGTACTACATGGCCGGCGAGGGCCGGCGGCAGTTCGGGCAGACCACGCCTTCGGAGCTGCCCAACAAGTTTGCCATGTGCATCCGGCAGCCGCTCGGTGTGTGCTCGATGATCACGCCGTGGAATTTCCCGATGGCCATCCCGTCCTGGAAGATCATGCCGGCCCTGATTCTGGGGAACACCGTGGTGGTGAAGCCGGCGTCGGACACGCCGCATTCGACCTACAACCTGGTGCAGGCGCTGACCGAGGCGGGGATTCCCCGCGGGGTGGTGAACCTGGTAGTGGGCTCGGGCGGCAAAGTGGGCGGCCCGATGATGACGCACAAGGACGTGAAGCTGGTGAGCTTTACCGGCTCGACGGAGATCGGGCGCGTGGTGAGCCAGGCGTGCGCCACAGACTTTAAGCCGTGCCAGCTCGAGATGGGCGGCAAGAACATGATCATGGTGATGGACGACGCCAACATGGACTTGGCTGTGGACGGCTGCATCTGGGGCGGGTTCGGTACCACCGGGCAGCGCTGCACGGCCACCAGCCGCGTGGCCGTGCACAAGAAGGTGTACAAGGAATTCGTCGAGCGCTACACGGCGCGCGCCAAAGCGCTGAAAGTGGGCGACGGGATGGACCCGACAACGGAAATGGGGCCGTGCGTGAGCGAATCGCAGCTCAAGACGGTGATGGAATACGTCGAGATCGGCAGAAACGAAGGCGCGAAGCTGGCGGCCGGCGGGCATCGCCTCGAAGGTGGCTCGTATGCCAAAGGCTGGTTCCACGAGCCGACAATCTTCGTGGATTGCGATCCGAAATCGCGGCTCATGCAGGAGGAAATTTTCGGGCCGGTGGTAAGCGTAACTGCGGTGGACAACCTGGATCAGGCCATCGAAGTTTGCAACGGCACCGTGTTCGGGCTCTCGTCCTCGATTTACACGCGGAACGTGAACAATGCCTTCCGCGCGATGCGCGACGTGCACACCGGCATTGTCTATGTGAACGCGCCAACCATCGGCGCCGAAACGCACCTGCCGTTCGGCGGCGTGAAGCAAACAGGCAATGGGCACCGCGAGGCCGCGGTGGCCTGCCTGGACTTCTACTCCGAATGGAAAACGCTGTACATCGACTACTCCGACCGCCTGCAGCGCGCGCAGATTGACACGGGCGGGTTCGGGTCCACGAACGACTGAGCCACTCACTTTCCCCGCTGGGGGCGCATGCCGTGCGCCCCCTGCGAATTCCGGACTGATTTCAGTACGTAACTTTTGCATCGCCGCGTTTTCCCGCCCGGTTGACGCCCCTGCTAGGCCCGATTACAATCAAATTTCGAGGCGATTGATGCGTTCGGCCGCACTCAACGAAAAACGCAACCGGCAAATCCTTGCGGACATCGTGCGCGCGTACATCGAGTCCGGCGAGCCGGTGTCTTCGCGGGCGATTTCGCGTCGTTCGCCGGAAGCGCTGAGTCCGGCGACGATCCGCAACGTGATGTCGGACCTCGAGGAAGAAGGCTACCTGTTTCAGCCGCATACATCGGCGGGGCGCGTGCCGACAGCGACGGCCTACCGGTTTTTCGTGCAGGAAATCGGCACGCAGGCGACGCTGAGCGCGGAAGACCAGACGTACATCCGCACGGAACTGGACGCGGCGCAGACACCCAGCGAAATCATGGAGCGGGCCAGCCACGTACTGGCGACGATGTCGCACGGACTGGGAATTGTGGTGTCGCCGCCGATGGCGCGTTCGGTGCTCGAACACATTCGCTTTTTGGCCCTGCCGGAAGGCCGCCTACTTGTGGTGCTCATCTCGCAGAACGGCATGACGCGGGACAAGCTGATCCGCCCGGAGCAGGTGTTCACACAACAGACGCTCGACCGCACGGCCGAGTATTTGAATCGCAACTTCGCGGGCTGGACACTGGACGCCATTCGCGCCGTGCTGCTGGCACGGCTGGCGCAGGAGCACGAGCACTACGACAAGCTGGCCAGCACCGCGCTGATGCTGTGCGACCCGAGCGTGCTGGGGGAGGACGCCGGC
>JACOSF010000203.1 GCA_016179005.1 Acidobacteriota bacterium
GGCTGTTGGTGGTGATGTGCAGGTCACTCCCTCCCATCTCAACCATCTTCTTCAGGAGTTCGCTGAGAGTAATGCCGGCCATTTCCCCTCCCCTTAGAGCACTGTCTCGCGCACGACTTCGTCAATCGATGCCACGCCTGCCGCAATCTTGATCAGCCCGCTGCGCCGCAGCGAAATCATGCCCATCTCGACGGCCTTCTTCTTCAACTCCAGCGCCGACGCGCCCACCAGGATCAACTCGCGCAGCTCATCGGTGATTTCCATCACTTCGTACAATCCCACGCGCCCCTTGTAGCCGCTATTGTTGCACGTGGCGCAGCCTTTTCCGTGCATCACCTTCACGGTTTTCGCCTCTTGCGGCGAATAGCCGATGTCAATCAGAGCCTGCTCCGGCACGTCCACCTGCTCCTTGCAGCCCGCGCACACGCGCCGGATCAAGCGTTGGGCACAGATCAGGTGCACCGAAGTGGCCACCAGGAACGGCTCGATGCCCATGTTCATCAGCCGGCTCACCGTGGAAGGTGCGTCGTTGGTGTGCAACGTCGAAAGCACCAAGTGGCCCGTGAGCGCCGCTTTTACCGCAATTTCCGCCGTCTCGAAGTCGCGAATCTCGCCCACCAGAATGATATTGGGGTCTTGCCGCAAGAACGCGCGCAGGGCCGACGCGAAATTCAGCCCGATCTGCTCCTTCATCTGCACCTGGTTGATGCCGGCCAACTGGAACTCGACCGGGTCTTCGGCGGTCATGATGTTTGTATCCGGCTGGTTCAGCCGCGCGACAGAGGAATAAAGCGTGTTCGTCTTGCCGGACCCTGTCGGCCCGGTCACCAACACCATGCCGTACGGCTTCAGAATCGCTTTTTCGAACTTGTCCAGGGACTCCTGCTCGAACCCCAGCTTGGTCATGTCCAGCCGCAGGTTTTCCTTGTCCAGCAGCCGCATGACAATCTTTTCGCCGTACAGCGTCGGCACGGTGGAGACGCGGAAATCCAGCTCCTTCTTCTTTCCGTCCTTGGTGAACTTGATCATGATGCGGCCGTCTTGCGGCAGCCGCTTCTCGCTGATGTCCAGCTTGGACATGATTTTCAAGCGACTGGTGATGGCATCCTTCAGCTTCATGGGCGGGCTCATCACCGTCTGCAACATGCCGTCAATGCGAAAGCGCACGCGATACTCTTTTTCGTATGGCTCGATGTGGATGTCGCTCGCCCCGCGCTTCAAGGAGTCCGTCAGGATCAGGTTCACCAGCTTGATGATGGGCGCTTCCTCCGCGGCTTTTTCCAGCGAGTGGAGGTCCATCTCCGCTTCTTCGGCGGCCAACTCGAGGTCGGCAGTCTCATCGCCGGCCAGATCTTTCATCACCTTGTCGAGTTCCTGGACGGTTTGCGCTTCGCCGTAGAATTTTCCGATGGCCTCGGTAATGGCCGATTCCGACGCCACCACCGGCTCCACCGTGAAGCCGGTCATGAACTTGATATCGTCCATGGCGAAGACGTTGGTCGGGTCGGTCATGGCGATGGTCAGCGTGGAACCTACCCGGGACAGCGGCACAATCTGGTAGCGGACGGCGGTCTCCTGCGGGATGAGCTTGGTGACCACCGGATCGACTTCGTAATATTTGAGATTGATGGAGGGGACGCCGTACTGGCGGGAGAGCACAGCGGTCACTTCGTCGTCCGTCACCAGCCCCATTTTCACCAGGCAGGTGCCCAGACGGCCGTTATGCTGCTTCTGATACTCCAGGGCTTGCTTGAGCTGGTCCTGGGTGATCAGGTTTTCCTTAATCAGAATTTCGCCCAATCGGGCTGCCATCAGACGGCTCCTCGGAGACGCACAGGTCTCTGGAGGCGGTACTTTAGCACGAGAACGGTATCGGAAGCGCTCCTTCTCATGGGACTTGCACGCAATCGTATTGAAACCAGCAACGCCCTGTCAATAGACCGCTGTGGCCCATGCGCCACATCCGCGCCTTGACTTGCCTGCGAGCCGCCGCTATCTTGCCCGAATGGCCTCTGCCTTGCCATCTATCGCGGCGAAAAAGATACCCCCGGCTGCGCTCGCCAGCCGCGCTTTCCCTCCTGGCTTGCAAGAATACTACAACGCACTGTTCCGCGCGCTGGGTCCACAGAATTGGTGGCCGGCGCGCACACCTTTCGAGGTGATCGTCGGCGCCATCCTGACACAGAACACCGCGTGGACCAACGTCGAGAAGGCCATCACCAACTTGCGCCGTGAACGCCTGCTGACTCCCGCGGCACTCCAGCGCGTCGCGCAGAAAAAGCTCGCGCGCCTGATTCGCTCCTCCGGCTACTTTCGCCAGAAGGCGAAAAAGTTGAAGGCCTTTGTGAAGTTTCTGCGCCGCGAATACAGCGGTTCACTCGCAAGAATGTTTCGCGCGCCCACGGCGGAGCTCCGCGAAAAGCTCCTCTCTGTGCACGGCATCGGCCCGGAGACCGCCGACTCCATTCTCCTTTATGCGGCGCGGCATCCCGTCTTTGTGGTGGACGCCTACACTAAACGCATCCTCTCGCGCCACGGGCTCGCCTCCGAAAAAGCCGGCTACGAGGAACTCCGCGCGCTTTTTGAAAAGACTCTTCCCCGCGACGCGCAGCTCTACAATGAGTTCCACGGCCTCATCGTGATGACCGGCAAGCACTGGTGCAAGACCAAGAACCCATTGTGCGAGGAATGCCCCTTGGGCAGGTTTTTGACGCGAGAGGAAAAAGAATTGAGTGATTAATGATATCTAAAAGTCCGAAATCGCAAATCGCCAATCACTCAATCGCTAAATCATAAGATGGCAGACACGAACAAACCCGAACACACGACTCGCCGAACCAGCAAGGTCGGATTATTGATTGGCGGTCTGCTCATCGCTTTGCTTCTCGCCGCCGTGTTCACCCTTGGCTCCCTGCGTATTCCCTTCGAGCCCGACCGCTGGCAGGAATTCCTAATCCTCTACGCCGTCTCCACGTTCATGGTGGCGGCGCTGCTCGTCTTCGGACTGATTTTCGCGCGCACTCTGCTCCGCACATGGGCCGAGCGTCGCGCCGAAAAACTCGGCGGCCGCTTCAAAACCAAAATGGTGGCCGGCGCTATGGCCATCGCCTTGCTGCCCGTCGTCTTCATGTTCTTCATTAGCTACGCTCTCTTGAACCGCACCCTCAGCCGCTGGTTCCCCCGGCCTTGCGGAGAACTCACCCTCTTCCCTCGCTACCTGCACTCCCGAAAAGGGCGATCCAGACGCCGCCCGCATAGCAACAAATATTTATCCAAGGCTCGTTCGAATTCTGCCCAGCGGGGCCGAAGTTTGGGAGTTGCTGGGGCACCTCTATCTTGGTGCCCGCGCACGCATGGCGCAACCAGTTGGGGGGAGAGATTGGCTTCTTGCCGCACGAACATTGCCGGATAACTTTCTGGAACGCTACTCTGAAATCGAATCGCAGGCCGCGACGTACAACGCATCGAAGCAGAGCCTGCGCGCTTACAAGAATCAACTCCTGCTCACCCTCGCGCTATTCACCGTATTGCTTCTGTTTTCGGCGATGTGGTTTGCGTTATTTCTCTCGAAGCAAGTAGTGGGGCCGATCCAGGCGTTGGCGGAAGCAACCCGTGAGATTTCACGCGGTAATTTCGATTATCGCGTGGACGTGCCCGCGCGCGATGAGCTCGGCACTCTGGTCAGTTCCTTTAACCAGATGACCGCGCAGCTCGCCGACAGCGGCCGGCAGATCAACGAGTTCACACGAAACCTCCAGGAAGCCGTGGCCGAGCTCGAGCGGCGCCGCAAGCTGATGGAAACCATCCTCGAAAATATTCCGACGGCCGTGCTCTCGCTTGACGAGAGCGGCGCTATACGCCGCGCGAATCCTTCGGTGGCCAAAGTCTTCGGCGACGCCGCGCGTAACGCCAGCACGCTCGAAGCTCTCGCCGGCGAAGAAGCTGCCCGCGGCCTGCAGCAACTGATGCGCAAGTCTCTGCGCATGGGCACGGCCTCCAAGGAGCTCGCCATCACTCTGCCCGACCACGTGCTTCACGCGGCGGTCACAGTGAGCTCGCTCGGGCCGCGCCGCGCGAACCCCGGCTTCGTCGTGGTGATTGACGACCTCACCGACCTGCTGCACGCGCAGAAATCCGCGGCGTGGCAGGAAGTGGCCCAGCGCATCGCCCACGAAATCAAGAACCCGCTCACACCCATCCAGCTTTCTGCGCAGCGCCTTTCACGCTACATCGAAAAGCAAAAGACGTTGCCAGCCGCGTCCGGCGCGCCCAGCGAACTCGAACAGCTCACCGCCGAATGCGCGGCTCTCATTCAAAGCGAAGTTACCGCGTTGAAAACGCTGGTGGACGAATTTTCGCAATTCGCGCGTTTCCCCACTGTCAAACTCGTTTCTGCCGACCTGAACGCGATTGTCCTTAGCGCGCTCGATGTTTTCGGCGGCCGCCTCGAAGGTGTTACTCTTCGCACCGAACTGGCACCCGGCCTGCCGTCAGCCAAGGCTGACCCCGAGCTTCTGCGTCGCGTCCTGGTCAATTTGATCGACAACGCCGCGGAGACTCTGGAAGGCTCGACGGTCAAGGAGCTCGCGCTTTCCACGTGCCTCAGCGACGACGGCGAATCTTTTGAAATCGTCGTCGCCGACAGCGGCCACGGCATATCGCCCGAAGATAAAGACCGCCTCTTTTTGCCGCACTTTTCGACCAAGGAGCGCGGCACCGGACTCGGCCTGGCGATTGCCAGCCGCATTGTCGCTGAGCACCACGGCACCCTTCGCGTGGAGGATAACGTGCCAGTCGGTGCGCGCTTTATTGTTCGGCTGCCCGCGGTGGAAGTGCAGGCCGCGCAAGTGTAGCGGCGGGTTCACCCCGCCGCCGACTGTCGCTCTGAACTATGCGGGGGCACAGGGCCGTCGCTGTAAGAACGGCGACACAGTGTCATGCGGCAGCGTAAAGCCGCCGCTACAACAATGCCCTACTCGATCCTGATCGTTGACGACGAAGCCGGCATCCGCCAGTCGCTGACGTCCATTCTCCGCGACGAAGGCTACCACGCCGAGGCGGTGGACTCGGGCGAGGCCTGCCTCGATACGCTCGAAAAGGACGCCTACGACGTGGTCCTGCTCGACGTCTGGCTGCCCCGCATCGACGGCCTGCAAGTGCTCGAAAAGCTGCACGAGCGCGGCAACGTCCCCATGGTGGTCATGATTTCCGGCCACGGCAATATCGAAACTGCCGTCCGCGCCACCAAGCTTGGGGCATTCGATTTTGTCGAAAAGCCGCTCTCCCTCGAAAAAACCATTCTCGTGGTGAAGAATGCGCTCGAGCACCTCCGCCTGGAAGAAGAAAACCGCCGGCTGCGCGCGGAGCTCGAACAGAAACACCAGATCATCGGCGACAGCATTCCCATGAAGGCCCTGCGGCAGCAGATTGCTCTCACCGCGCCCACCAACGGCCGCGTCCTGATTTATGGCGAGAGCGGCACCGGCAAGGAGTTGGTTGCCCGCGCGCTGCACGCGCAAAGCATTCGCGCCGGCATGCCCTTTGTGGAAGTGAATTGCGCCGCCATCCCCGAAGAACTGATCGAATCCGAACTCTTCGGCCACCTCAAGGGCAGCTTCACCGGCGCCAGCGAAGACAAGGTCGGAAAATTCCAGAAGGCCGACGGCGGCACTCTTTTCCTCGACGAAGTCGGCGACATGAGCCTCAAGACGCAATCGAAAGTTCTTCGCGTGCTCGAGGAACAGCGTTTCGAGCCGGTCGGCTCGAACCATCCGGTCACCGTGGACGTCCGCGTGCTCGCCGCCACCAACAAAAAGCTCGACGAAGAAATCGCCCGCGGCGCCTTCCGCGAGGATCTTTTCTACCG
>JACOSF010000205.1 GCA_016179005.1 Acidobacteriota bacterium
AATTCATCACCGCAAGAACCGGCGCGACCTCGTCCACGCCTTTCAGTGCGCCGATCTTGCCAGCGAGGCTTTCCTGCATGACGGCGGGCGAAAAAACCAGGAAAATTGACGCGTTGGGAGGCTGCACCAAGATGTCGGCTCCCACGCCTTCCACACGCTTGGCCCATTCGGAAACGATTCCCGCCGTAAGGCCAACAAAGAACAACACCATAAAGACCTGTATGCCAATGGCGACAACGCTTAGTAGCGTGCGCACAGGCCGCGCGCACAGGTTGCTCCACAACAACTGAACCATTGAGAATCCGTTCTTTCGACGGAGATCCATAAGTTGCCTTGCGGCAGCGCTAATCTAGCACTCGCCACGGACGCCGTCAAAGCCCGCCGCGGCGGGCGCGCAGGGTTTTGTGGTAGATTGCGGCTGAAACTCGGCGAGGTGGACCATCGAACCGGCAAAAGAATCCGCGAAAATTCAACGGGTCTTAGTCACAGGGATTTCCGGCAACCTGGGGAGGAGAGTGGCGCCGCTTTTGAGTGCATACGACCTGCTGACGGTGGATTTGTACCCCCCGGCCAAAGATGTGCCCTGCGGAAAATTTGTTCAGCTTGACCTTTCGGAGCCCACCGGGCAGGCGCAGCTTGCCCGGCTGTTGAAAAGTGAGAGCATCGAAGCTGTTCTGCACCTTGCATTCGTCATTGATCCGGTTCGCACCGGCATTGTGGACGTTTCGCGCATGTGGCGCGCCAATGTGGCAGCGACGCAGCGTCTGCTCGAAGCCGTCGCCGATGCTAACTCCAATGGAACTGCCGTTCGCCTTTTTGTTTTCCCGTCGAGCGTCTCCGCTTATGGACCGGATTTGCCCAGACAAGTAACAGAGGAAGCGGAATTGCGGGCGCATACCTTGCCCTATGCCGTCCACAAACGCGAAGCCGATGAAATCTGCCAGAAAATGCATCCACAACTCGGAGGATGCGCACTCTATGTCTATCGCCCGAGCATCTTCGCTGGTAAGACGATGGACAATTTCATTCTGCGGGCCATACGTGGCAAGCCCAGCGGACGCGGTTGGCTGGCCCGCACTGTTGAGCGCGCCGGCTGGAAGCTGCCGATGGTCATGCCCGCCTCGGCCAGCGGCGAGAATTCGTTTCAATATGTGCACGTTGACGATGTTGCGCGTGTGCTGCAATGGACGCTGAAGCACTTCCAGCCGGGACAGCTGAAGATCATCAACCTGGCGGGCCGCGGAGAAGGCGTAACCTTCGCCGAATGTGCGCAGCTTGCCGGCACGCTCGTGGTTCATCTTCCATCGGAAAAGTGGGTGGTCGCTCTTCTGCGCATCATGTGGGCGATTGGACTTTCCGGATTGCCCCCGGAAGTCATCCCTTATTTTCTTGGCTCGTACACGATGGACACCACCCGGCTGCGCGAAGAAATCGGCGCCGACTATGAAAGCGTCGTGCGATTCACTTCGCGTGAGGCTCTGCTCGATTCCCTGTGAAGTGGAGGAGTCTGGCAACTTTTCAACAGCCGTGTTGAAAAGTTTGTGGAAAAAACTTTTTTTGAGGGGCTAACAGCGCACGATCACAAAACTTTTTCCTGTTTGCACCATTTTGAGGCAGTTGGCGATGCGAGAATGGCCAGCAAATTGCCTCTCGCTAAAAACAATCTGTTTTCCAAAATGGGTTGCGAAATTTACCGGCAGGAGAAAATTTAGTACCAGTGCGGCGGCTTCTGCAGGCGGATCTTGATCGTCTGTTCGTCCTGGTCCAGGTCGTACCACTGCCCGAACGTTTTCCAGCCCTGCGCGATCACCTGAATCAACACTTTGCCGCGGGGCACATCCGGAACCTTGACGACGCCTTCCTTGTTCGTCTTCCAGTTCTGTTCCACCTTCTTGTCTTTGCCAAACTTGCGCTCTTCCGTGAAGCGGACGTAGACGCTCGCGCCTTCCACCGGACTGCCTTCGTTTCCGGCGGTAACTTCGATGCGCAGCTTTGTAGTTCCCTCCGGCTTTTCCTTAGCAGGTTTGTCGCCAGACTGCGCGCTCAACATCCAAGGAAGAAGGATTACAGACAATCCCAGCATCACGACCCATGCCCGGCATCCCCCATGCCGACCCATTGACGGAGCCCTTTCACCTTTTGTGATGCCACCAGTCATTTTCTTTCCTGTCGACACTAGGATGCGCGATGAATTCCCGGCGATGCCCGCGATCCGCTCGCTGCCGGCCCGAACGCATTGACTCAGAACCGGCGGTGCGCTACTTTCGACGTCCCGCTCCCGAAACCTCGGCACGCGGGACGCCGTGCTCTTCCGAAGCCTGAGTACGGCGCGTCGTCTATTTTCTCATACCTGCAGCCGGGAATTGTATCTCACTTCCGCTGCGGGCGCGCTTTCGGGCACTCGCTCAAGGAGTGTCCCGCACGACCTCCGGGAGGACTAGCATGGGCTTTGCAACCGACGCGATTCATGTGGGGCAGGAGCCGGATCCGGCTACCGGCGCCATTGTAGCGCCAATCTACCAGACCTCTACCTACGTCCAGGAAGCTCTCGGAAAGAATAAAGGTTACGACTATGCCCGGACGGCTCACCCAAACCGCAAGGCTTTGGAGCGCTGCCTGACCAAACTGGAGGGCGGGCTCACCTCCTACGTATTCTCATCGGGCATGGCGGCAATTGACGCCGTCTTCCGCCTGCTGCGACCGGGCGACCACGTCATTGTCTCCCAGGCGGTCTATGGCGGCGTATTCCGCCTGACAACGCAGCTTCTAGTGCAATTCGGGCTGCAATTCGACTACGTGGACACCTCGGACCTCGGCAAGTTGCAGGCAGCGATCAAGCCCAATACAAAGATGATCTACGCTGAGACACCCACCAACCCCACGATGATCATCACCGACATCGCCCAGGTTTCGCGATTGGCGCGCGAACGCAATATCACGCTTGTGGTGGATAACACATTCATGAGCCCATACTTACAGCAGCCGCTGGCGCTCGGCGCGCACATCGTGGTGCATTCCATGACCAAGTACCTGAATGGCCACAGTGACTGCACTGGCGGCGCCGTCATACTGTCGCGGCAGGACGACGCGGACAAAATCTTCTTTATCCAGCGTTCCGCCGGTTCAGGGCTCGCCCCCATGGACTGCTGGCTGGTGGCGCGGGGCATCAAAACGCTCGCCGTGCGCATGCAGCAGCACGACAAGAATGGCATGGCCATCGCGAAGTACCTGGAGAAGCACCCCAAGGTGAGGCGCGTGCTCTATCCCGGCTTGGCGTCGCACCCGCAGCACGAAGTGGCCAAGCGGCAACAAAAGGGATTTGGCGCCATGATTTCCTTCGACCTGGGCGACGTCGAGGCGGCGCGACGCTTGCTGAACAAGGTACACCTCTGCTCGCTGGCGGAAAGCCTGGGCGGCGTGGAGACGCTCATCTCCCTTCCGGCGCTGATGACTCACGCGTCCGTGCCGCCGCACGTGCGCGCAGAAATCGGAATCACCGACGGTCTGGTGCGGATTTCGGTCGGCATCGAAGACGTCGAAGACCTGATCGCCGACCTCGACCAGGCGCTGGCCACGGTTTGATCCACGGAGGAAATGATGACATCTGCGAAGCGAAACCCTTTGGCTGTGGTCGCCCCCCTCAGCCTGCTTCTGGTGACAGCCCTGGCCCTCTTGAGCATGGCTGAGCCCACGGGGGTGGTCTCGGCTGGGTCGCAGGCAAAAAGTCCGAAGGCCGCAGAGCCGGACGCACGGCTGAAAGGCGCGTACCGCTTTGAATCCGGCGGCTGGATCTACGTGCATCTCGAAGGCTCTCCGGCGCAGATCGGCTACCAGCACGGTTCCTTGCTGGCCAAAGAAATTGAGGATGCGTTCCACACCATTCGCCTGGATAGCACCCATCGCACCAAGCGCGACTGGAATTTCTTCCGCGAAACGGCCCGAAACATTTTGTGGCCGCGCATTGACGCGGAATACCAGGAAGAACTGAACGGCATCGTTGCGGGCGCGAAATCAAAAGGCGCCAAGATGGACATCGACGACCTGGTGGCGCTGAATGCGTTTGAGGAAGTGCCCGACTACTACGTGCCGTGGCTGAACCGCCAGCAGAAAGTGGCGCACGCGCCGAAGCTGGTGAGTCCCGGCAACTGCAGCGCGTTTGTGGCCACGGGCAGCTACACCAAAGACGGAAAAATCGTGATCGCTCACAACAACTGGACCAGCTACTGGTCCGGCGCGCGCTGGCGCATCATCTTTGACATCGCTCCAGCCCGCGGCCACCGCATCCTGATGGACGGCTATCCCGGCGTGATCACCAGCGACGACGATTTCGGAGTGAACGACGCCGGCATGGTCATGACCGAGACGACCATCACGCAGTTCGAGGGCTACGACCCCAAGAGCAAACCAGAGTTTGTGCGCTCGCGCAAAGCCATGCAGTACGCTGCCTCCATCGACGAGTACGTGAAGATCATGCTCGACGGCAATAACGGCGGATACGCCAACGACTGGCTCATCGGCGACCGCAAGACCGGCGAAATCGCGCAACTCGAGCTGGGCCTGAAAAACCACAGGCTGTGGCGCTCGAAGGACGGCTTCTTCGTCGGCTCAAATTTTCCAAGCGACCCGAAGGTTCTCAAGGAAGAAACGAGGTTTGACGCAGCGAACCCCGGCAGTTCGCCCAACGCGCGGCGCGCTCGCTGGGAGCAGTTGATGAAGCAGGCCAAGGGCAAAGTCGACGCGGCCTGGGCTGAAAAAGCCATGAGCGACCACTACGACGTCGTCCTGAAGAAGGAAGAGGCCGACGAGCGCACGCTCTGCGGCCATGTGGATGCCTCCGCGCGCGGCGTGCCGGAGTGGGAGTGGGGAGCGAACTATCCCGGCGGCGCGGTGCAGGGCAAAGTGATGGACGATGCCATGGCCGCATCCATGACGCTTCGCGCGCGCATCGGCCACCCGTGTGGCGCGGATTTTATCGCCGTGCCGTTCCTAAAGGCGCATCCGGAATATTCCTGGCAGGCGCCCATCCTGCGCGACATGAAGGCCGGCCCGTGGACGACCTTCCAGGCGGGACAGAAACCTGCCAAGTAGCCCTTCGAAGAATTTTCTGCTTAATACCAGCCGCGCCGCTTGAAAAACCACAAAGCGGCGAGCGAAGAAATCACCAGAAGTCCGTGCATCACCGGAACGCCATACGGCTGGTGTATGAGCGGCAGTTGGTCAAAGTTCTGGCCGAAATAGCCGGTGATGAGCAGGATGGGAGCGGCGATGGTGGTATAGATGGTGAGGACCTTCATGATTTCGTTTGTGCGGTTGGCCGTAGCGGTCAGGTGCACGTCCAGCACGCCAGTGAGAATTTCGCGGTAGGTCTCCACAAAATCGAGCGCGCGCACGATGTGGTCATAGACGTTGCGCAGGTAGAGTTGCTCGGCGCGCAGCCACGGCTCGGTGCGGTAGAGCAGGTGGTTCACGGCGTCGCGCATGCCGGTGGCAACGCGGCGAAAATTGATGAGTGCGCGTCGCAGCGCGAAAATCTCGCTGAGCTGCGCCGGCGAAGTCTTTCCGATGACTTCCTCTTCCATCTCTTCAATGCGCTCCTCCACCGTGTCGAGGACGGGCAGGTACAAGTCCACGATAAAGTCGAGCAGCGCGCGGAGCAGATGCCCCGGGTGGGCCATTTTCGCATCGGCCTTGAATTTCGGGTGCACGGCGCGGAACGTGCGGCTGGGGCCGTCGTGGACGGTGATCAGCAGATCCTTGGCGACGAAGATGTCGAACTCACCGAACCAGCACTCACTCTTTTCTTTCTCGAAGTGCAGCGTGTTCAGGACGAGGAAGAGGTGCGAGTCGTACTCTTCGACCTTGGCCCGCTGGCGTTTGTTGCGGCAGTCCTCGATCGCCAGGTCGTGGAGACCGAACGCGGCGGCCAGCTCGTCGAGCGCCGGCCCCTTCACATCCTCCACGTGAAACCAGCGGAAGTGGTTGTGCTCGCCGACCAAACAGGCGGCCGCGGCCGGGCCCAGTTCGCTCATCGAGGCCTCCTCCCGCGCGCGGCCGGTTGCAGGCATTCGTCGAGCCAGTGCAAATAGGCGGGCGAACCTGCAAATAGGCGGGCGAACCAGCGGCGATCGGCAAAGCGATGAATTCGGGCACGTCGTAGCTGTGCAGGTGCTCCACGGCGGCGCGCAGCGCGTTCAGTTTCTTGCGCGAAGTCTTCATCAGCAGCAGCACTTCCCTGGCCTGCTCGACCTTTCCCTTCCAGCGATAAACGGAATGGACCGGCGCGGCAAGCACGTTGACGCAGGCGGCAAGACGCGCTTCCACTGCGGCGCGAGCAATGCGTTTCGCTTCCTTCGTGTTCGCGCAGGTCACCAGCACTACTACTTTGTCGGTCACCGCATATCCCCCGCCGGCCGCCGCGCTTCTTTACTCTTACTGTTCACCGATCGCCGGCCGCTGTTCGCTGGCCCGTGCG
>JACOSF010000206.1 GCA_016179005.1 Acidobacteriota bacterium
CGCGTCCCAGAAAAAAAGAATGTCGTAACCGCTGATGAGCAGGGAAGTGGGATAGAAGGCGCGCAGGTCCGGCGTTTCGTCCGGCCAGCCCAGCGTGGAAAACGGCCACAGTCCGGAGCTGAACCAGGTGTCGAGGACGTCAGGGTCCTGCGTAATCTTCGCGCTGCCGCAGGACGAGCATTTTTCCGGCACGCCCGCGGCCTGTGCGCGGCCGTTGACGATTTCCACCCCGCTATGCAGGGCCGGGGTCATGCCCCTGCAGTCCGCGCAGTGCCAGATGGGAATGCGGTGGCCCCACCAGAGCTGGCGTGAAATGCACCAGTCGCGGATATTTTCCATCCAGTTCAGGTAAATCGTTTTCTGATTTTCGGGGACGACAGGAATCAGAGCGTCGCGGACCACCTGGATGGCGTCTTTGGCCAGCGGCTGCATTTTGCAGAACCACTGCGTGGAGACGCGAGGCTCGACGACGGTCTTGCAGCGGTCGCAGACGCCGACGGAGTGCGTGTGGTTGACAATTTTTTCGAGCAGACCATGCGCAGTGAGAGCGGCGACAACTTCCTTGCGCGCCGCAAAGCGCTCCATGCCCGCGTACGCGCCGGCGGCTGCGGTCAGCGTGCCGTCGTCGCTCATGATATCCACTTCGGGCAGATTGTGGCGCTTGCCCAACTCGAAGTCGTTGGGGTCGTGCGCCGGCGTGACTTTCACTGCGCCGGTGCCGAACTCGCGGTCCACCATGGCGTCGGCGACGACAGGAATTTCTCGGTCCATCAGTGGCAGGCGAACATTTTTGCCGATGAGATGGCGGTAGCGCTCGTCGTCAGGGTGAACCGCGACGGCGGTGTCGCCCAACATGGTTTCGGGGCGGGTGGTGGCGACGGTGACAGATTCACTCGACCCGGCAACGGGATAGCGAATGAACCAGAGATGCCCCTGACGTTCCTGGTGCGCGGTCTCGAGGTCGCTCAAGGCGGTCATGCAGCGCGGGCACCAGTTGACCATGTAGCGCCCGCGGTAGATCAGTCCCTCGTGATAGAGACGCAAGAACGCTTCAAGCACGGCGCGGTAGAGCGGCGGGTCGAGCGTGAAGCGCTCGCGCGACCAATCGCACGAGGCGCCGAGGCGGATCATTTGTTTCTTGATGGTGCCGCCGCTCTGCGCCTTCCACTCCCAGACGCGGCGCTCGAATTCTTCGCGGCCCAGTTGTTTCCGCGAAAGGCCCTCGGCGGCGAGCAAGCGCTCCACGACCACTTGGGTGGCGATTCCGGCGTGGTCCATGCCGGGTAGCCAGAGCGTGTTGTGGCCGCGCATGCGATGCCATCGCACCAGCGTGTCAATCTGGGTGTGCTCGAGCATGTGGCCGATGTGAATCGAGCCGGTGACGTTGGGCGGGGGAATGACGATAGAAAAGACGGGACCCGGCGCGGCAGCGTCGGCACGGAATAGTTCGTCCTCCACCCACTGCTGCGCCCAGCGCTTCTCGATTTCGTTGGGTTCGTACGCCTTGGGAATTTCTCGCGCCATAGTGGCTGAACGGGTCCTTTGGATTCCTTAACGACACCTGCGCGCGACACACTGCCGCGGAAACACGCCGCGAATAAACTACTAACTATAGGGGGCATCGCTTGCAAGCGTCAATCCGTACGGCTGCGTTTTTTGCGGCCAATGTGTACCACCGCAGTGTGAGCGGCGAACCGGAGGCTTGTCGGGAGAAATCGCGCGGAAAAATCGCAGACGTTTGAAAAGGCAGAAGAGACTACTTCTTGTTCTCCACCTCGCGAGCCACGAGCGCCTCGACGATGGGGCGCAGGATGTCGCGGGTAATCTGGTCGAGCACACCTTTTTGCAGGCGGGCGATGACCTTCTCAACGATGGCGTCCATTTGGGCAGGGTTCATGTGCGCCGGGCGTCCGAAGGCGTCCGTGTTGCCGGTGAAGCCCGGCACCGCCGCGGCAGCCCCTGACGAATCCATATCGAGAGGACGCGCGATGCGAGGGAATTCAACGGGGGGCGGAATAATCTGCGCCGGCTTGCGCGGGGGTTCGACCGCGGCAACGGGAGGCGGCTCAGGCGCCGGGGGAAGGATGGGCTCCTCCGCAACGGGCGGAGCGGCAAGTTCTTCCATGTCAGGAATCGAGAAAGGTGCGGCTTCCATTTTGGGAACTTCCGCCGGAGCGGCGGGTGAAGACGCCGCGGACATGAAATCATCCGGCGAGGAGGCCAGTTCGGGAAGCGGGCCAGCATCCACAATAGATGTGGCAGGCGCAGGAATCTCGTCGATCACAAGCTCCATAGGTTCGGACGGCTCGAATTCCACTTTGATGGGAGGCTCGTCAGGGGACGGCTCTTTGGCGGGAACCTCGATGCCGCCCCACTGAGGTGTTTCCGGCGGAGCCGCAGCTTGGGCGGAAGCCGCGGCAACTTCCGTTTCTTCCGCGGCGGAGTCCATGGCGCCCCAAGACGGCGCTTGGGGAGCAACGGGCGGGGCGGGCTCCTCGCTGACCTCCTCTTCCTCTTCTTGCCCTTGCTTACCGGCAAATTCGATGTCGGGAACGCTGGAGGCGCGGAATCCGGAGGCCTCCGGCCGCGGTGCTTCCTCGACGACCTTGGGTTCCTCTGGTCCCGCGGGAGTCTCCAGGAGTTCGCCGAAAGACAGCGCCTCCGAGCCCTCGCCAAACTCGACGCGCGCCGGGCGCGTGGCGAATTCCTCCACTTCAGGCTGTGCCTCGGCGGGCGCCGCGCCACCCTTACTCACCAAATCCTTCATTTCCTTGTGGGAGAGTTCGACCGTTTCGTCGACTTTGGACTCCTTCTTTTCCTCAACCGGGCGCGCTTGGACGGACTTCTCGAGCATCGTTCGAACCATCTCCAGCAGATCGGCAGGAGGATCGAAGGGTTTTTTCAGGAGGCCGTCGGCACGGACGCGCTTCACCTCGTGCTGATCAATAGGGTCGAAGGCGCCGACAAGGAGCACCACAGGGATGTGGGCGAAGCGCTTGTCGTTCTTTACGTATTCACAGACTTCGTAGCCGTTGCGCACGGGCATGAAGACGTCCGCGAGCACGAGGTCGGGCATGAATTCCGGCAATTTCTTGACAGCCGCCTCGCCGTGGCCCACACCTACAACTTCAAAGCCCTGCTCTTTCAGGGCTTCGGCCACTTTTTTGGGAATGCTCCGATTGTCGTCTGCGACCAGGATCTTCACCCGGCGCTCCCCCAGATCATGCGCGACGCGGGCTGGCGTCCGCAGAGTGTGAGGTTATTGGTAACACTTAACCGCAACGGGAGTCAACCGAAAGCCGCAAGAAAGAATACCGGGAGGGCAGAAAGGACAAGGAGGAGGGGGTGGGGTGGAAAAGCGAAGGGGTTCTACCAGGGAATGAGCTTGCGGAGACCTTTCTTCTTCTTGCTGGAGGATTCCTTTTCCTTTTTCTCTTTTTCTTTCTTTTCTTTCTCCAGGTCTTTCTTGCTCTTTTGCGTGATGTCAACCGGCTTGGCAGGGTCCGGCACAGGAGGCTGGGACCCTGTGGCGGGAGGCGGCGTCGTGGTGGTTGCGGCAGCACCGGGAGCCGTGGGAACCGTGCTGACCGGGTCGCCAGCGCCGCCGGTGGCCGTGCCGGAGACGCTCATGTTGCCGGAAATGAGGGACTCACCGGCCATGCCCTCGCTGGGCGGGTTCAGATTGGGCTTGCCGGCATGCGCTGCCGTGGTGACGTCCGGGCCGGTCTTAAACATGCCGAGAGCGCGACGCACCAGTCCGGCCTTCTCACGGTTCATCTCTCTTTCTTTTTGAATGCGGGCCAGCGCCTCCGGGCTGGGCTGGGGGACCGGCACGTTCATCTTAACGAGCTGTGCTTTGGCCTCGTCGACATACGAGGAAAGCGGATAGTCCTGCACGATGCGGGTGAAGTAGCGCGGAGCGAGGTGCTGAGTCTTTTCGTTCTTGGCCAGGGCATCGCCGAGCATCCACAGCGAGCGGTCGGCCTGGCTGTAGAGCGGATAGCGGTCCACAATCTCGGAGAGTCGCAGGATGGCCGCGCGCCGGGCGTTATCCGTGTCCTTCAGGGAATAAAAGCGCGCGATGCGGAAGTCGCCCTCGGCGAGGACTTCCTGGACTTCGCGCAGGCGCTGCTCGGCATCCGGCAAGAGCTTGTGCTCGGGATGGCGGAGCACAAATGTCTGAAACTCCTGCTCGGCCAGTTTCGCCTGGGTGCGATCGCGATCGGGCTTTTCCATGCGGCGGAAATGCGCCATGCCGATGCGGTATTGGGCGTAAGCCGCCTCGTCGAGAAACTCGAAGAACGTAATGAAGTCCTTATACTCAGCCACGGCCTGGGTCAGGCTGCTGGTGGTGCCTTCATCATAGAAAGAATCGGCGATGGCCAGCTTGGCCTTGGCCAGGTATTCGCTGTCCGGATAAGTGTTGATGAGGGTCTGCAGCGTCAGGCGGCCGATCTCGTGGCGGCCTTTCTGCAGGTCGGCCACCGCCTTCTCATAGAGAATCTTATCGGGCTCGGCAGATTGGCTGAGGTCCGGTAGCTTGGATTTCGACTTGCCCTTGCCGAAGCAGCCGCTCAAAAGCAGACACGCCAGCAAGACGGCGGCGAGAGGCCTCGATTTGAAGAGGAGAGTGGCTTTCATTACACTTTCTGCGCCAGCGCTTCGCTGGCCACCTGCCGCATCCGGCGGACCGCTTCGGCCGGATCGGAAGTGTGAAACACGGAAGTTCCGGCCACGATGATCTCCGCACCCGCCCGGACGGCGTCGGCAACGTTGTCCAGACCCAAACCGCCGTCCACTTCGATGCGGTACGTATGATTATAGCGCGAACGAAGTTCTTTCAGTTGCCGAAGTTTCTCCAGCGAGCCGGAAATAAATTTTTGCCCGCCATAGCCCGGATTCACGCTCATAACCAGGACGAAATCAACCACGGACAGTACTTCACTGAGCGTGGCCACGGGAGTGGCCGGGTTCAACACCACGCCGGCTTCGATGTCGCGCTCCTGGATGGCCGCAAGGACGCGGTCGAGATGCGGCGTCGCTTCCTGGTGCACTGAAATCATGTCCGCCCCAGCGTCCGCGAAGGCCCCCACATAACGGCCGGGTTCCTCGATCATCAGATGCACATCCAGTATCAGGGTGGTTGCCTTGCGCAGAGAAGAAACTACGGGCACGCCGATGGAAATGTTGGGCACAAAGCGGCCGTCCATCACGTCCACGTGGAGAATGCGGGCGCCGCCGCGCTCGACGGCGGCAATCTCCTCGCCCAGCCGGGAAAAATCGGCGGCGAGAATGGACGGGGCAATCTCCGTTGCAGGCAGCATCATGATGGCATCGGAAATCTTAACACAGCGCGGGACATCTTCTACTCAACAACTTGCAGCTCGATGTTCGTGCCAGCA
>JACOSF010000207.1 GCA_016179005.1 Acidobacteriota bacterium
CCAGTGCCAAATCCTCGGCGTACAGCGAGTCGAGATACGTCGCTACGTCCTCACGCGCGGGAGTGGAGTCGCGAAAGCGGCTCGTGACGCTGCGCTCGAGCGCGTTTACGAATTGGATGCGGGAGACACCGCCAAAGGCAGACGCGGAGGCCTGCGCCCTTTGAAAGAGCTTGTCGATGAGGGACGCGTGGGCCTCGAGAAGTTTTTCGGCGCCGGGCATGACCATTCGTTAGATGCAGTCAGGGAATCATACCGCAGTCCGCGACGCTCGGAGCATGCACGCATGGCATCGGACAGCGGGAGTCCATCCCGGCGCCGGAATGGGTGGAGGATTTCAGAAACGCAGCGGGAGTTTGCATCGTCTGTTAAAGAAGGCGACAACTGCTCGGTGCAAGTCGCCCTCAAACCATGAAATTTTGCGTGCCGAACGCAACTGGAGCGGAGTAAGATTTGCGGGACTAGATAGAGGCGACGGGTCATCCCGCAGAGCGGGATAAACCGGAGGAACCGATGTCCAAGCGAAAACTCTCCACGCAGAAAGGACTCTCGCGCCGCACCTTTCTGAAGACGACCGGCGCGGCTGTTTCCGCGGGAGTGATGGGCGGAGCAGCGGCTGAGCTGCTGAACGCCCAAGCGCCGGCGAAAAGCCGTTTGGCGGGGCCGGGCGAGGTGCCCGTCACGCTGAAGATTAACGGAACGACGCGCAACCTGAGCGTGGAACCGCGCGTGACGCTGCTGGACGCATTGCGCGACCGGCTGGACCTGACCGGAGCGAAGAAAGTTTGCGACCGCGGCACCTGCGGCTCCTGCACGGTTCTGGTGGACGGCAAGGCCATGTACTCCTGCGCGATGCTGGCCATTGAGGCGCAGGGGCGGGAGATCCTCACCATCGAGGGCCTTGCGCCGGAAGGCGAGCTGCACCCCATCTCGGCGGCGTTTGTGGAGAACGATGCGCAACAGTGCGGATTCTGCACGCCGGGCTTCGTGATGGCATGCAAGGCGTTTCTCGACAAAAATCCAAACCCGACGGAAGCGCAAGCGAAAAAGGCGCTGGGCGGAAACCTGTGCCGGTGCGGCACGTACATCGGCGTGCGAGCGGCTGTGCTGGACGCCGCGGTACGCATGAAGGGAGGGCGTTAAGCCATGGCCTCCGAAAAATGGCCCGAAGCGGGTAAGCGCAGTCTGATCGGCAAGCGCGTGACGCGACTCGACGGCGCGGTAAAGTCCTCCGGCCGGGCGAAGTACACCTACGACGTCAACCGGAAGGGCATGCTGCACGGCAAGATGGTCTTTTCTCCGCACGCGCACGCCAAGGTGGTGAGCATCGATACGAGCGCCGCGGAGAAGATGCCGGGCGTGAAGGCCGTGCAATTGATGATTGAGCCGGGCAAGGAAGTGCTCTGGCAGGGGCAGGAAATCCTGGCACTCGCGGCAGAGACGGAAGAGCAGGCGCGCGATGCGGCACGGGCGGTGAAAATCCAGTTTGAAATGCTTGCGCACTTTGTCGCCGACGCTCCGCCGGAGAAAGCCGGCGAGCACGCGAAGGCGCTGGCCGAGCAGGTGACCGGCGATCCCAATCAGGGATTTGCCGACGCGGAAGTGACCTCCGAGGGAATGTACGGCGCGCCGGTGATCACCCACTGCTGCCTGGAAGCGCATGGACAAGTAGCGGAGTGGGAAGGCGACAACCTGCGCGTGTGGGCTTCGACGCAAAACGTCAGCGGCATCAGCGGCGAGATATCCGAGGGCCTGAAAACCGGCGGTGTAGAAGTGCCCGCGAGTAACGTGCAGATCCTGACGCCTGCGATGGGCGGCGGGTTCGGATCGAAGTTCGGCGCGGATACCTGGGGCGTGGCCTGTGCGCAGTTGGCGAGAAAAGCCGGGCGTCCGGTGAAAATGATGCTCGAGCGCGACCATGAATTGATGGCTGCGGGCGCGCGCCCCTCGATCTATGCAAGGGTCCGTGTGGGCGCGAAGAAAGACGGAACACTGACGGCTTGGTCGTCGGAATCGTGGGGTACGGGTGGCATTGGCGCGGGCGGCGGCAACCCGATCCTGCCGTACGTGTTCACGCGCATTCCCAACCGGAGGTCGCGCCACACGCGGGTGGAAACGAATGCGGGCCCGGCACGTGCCTGGCGCGCGCCAAACCACCCGCAGATGTGCTTGATCACGATGTCCGCGCTGGAAGACCTGGCGGCGCAACTCCAAATGGACCCACTGGACTTCTTCCTCAAGAACCTGCCCTTCGTGATCGCAGACCGCGCGGAAACCTACCGGCAAGAGTTGCTGAAGGGCGCGGAGATAATGGAATGGAAGAAAAAATGGCATCCGCGCGGGGATAGGACGCCCGGACCGATCAAGCGCGGCCTGGGGCTTTCCATCCACACCTGGGGCGGCGGCGGGCATCCCAGCAACTGCAACTGCACGATCCGTCCGGACGGGTCGGTGGAAGTGTTCCTCGGCAGCCAGGACCTGGGCACGGGAACGCGCACGGTGATCGCCATGGTCGCGGGGGAAACGCTGGGCCTGCCGGTGTCCGGAGTCAAGGTCAACATCGGCGACAGCAAATACCCGCCATCGGGTGCGTCGGGCGGCTCGACCACAGTGGGCGGTGTGAGCGCGTCCACGCGGCGCGCCACGACCAATGCGCTCAATGAACTGCTGGCCAAAGTGGCGCCAGCGCTGGGCGTCGAGCCGGACAAGCTCGAAGCCAAAGGTGGCGCGATCCGCGTCGTTGACGATCCGGGGAAGAGCCTCACCTGGAAGCAGGCCTGCGCCAAGCTGGGCGCAACGCCCATCACCGCCACCGGGCAGCGCGCGCCGAGCGGTCCCGACGCATTGATTTCGTCGGGAGTGGGCGGCATCCAGATGGCGGAAGTGAGCGTGGATACCGAGACGGGCATCGTGAAGATGGAAAAGATGGTCGCCGTGCAAGACTGTGGGCTGGTGATCAACCTGAAGACTGCGGAAAGCCAGATCAATGGCGCCATGATCATGGGCGTGGGTTACGCGCTCTATGAAGAAAAGGTGATGGACGAAATCACCGGGCAGTGCCTGAATCCGGACATGGAGTTCTACAAGCTGGCCGGGATCGGAGACGTGGGGAATTTCGCCGTGCACTTCATGACCGGGCCGGGGTACGACGAGCGCGGCGTCATCGGCCTGGGTGAACCGCCGGTGATATCGCCGGGCGCGGCGATCTCCAATGCAGTGGCCAACGCCATCGGCGTGCGCGTGCCGACGATTCCGATCACGCTGGACAAAGTGCTGGCCGCGCTGGAAAAGAAGGGAGGCGCTGCTTAAATGAACTCCTTTGAATATGCAAACCCAACGACAATCAAAGAAGCCGTCGGGCTGCTGGCGGCGCAATGGGGCGACGCAGAAATTCTGGCCGGGGGCACCGACCTGCTGAGCCTCATGAAGAATTATGTAGCGACGCCGAAGCGCCTGGTGAGCCTGAAGGGTATCAAGGAACTGAGCGGGATAACTGCCAGCGCGGCGGGGCTGCGCATCGGCGCGATGGTGTCGCTGCAAGAACTGCACGACCACAAGGCGGTACACGACGATTACCACTCGCTGGCGCATGCTGCGGG
>JACOSF010000124.1 GCA_016179005.1 Acidobacteriota bacterium
CTATAGTCCGCGCGTCGCGCCCACTTCTTGTGCAGTGCGGTTCGTTGGAATCCGAGGCAGGGTTGCCCTTGGGCAATAAGTGGTAAAGTTTTTCATAACTTAGCCCGTTTCCGTACTGTAGTACTCATACTTGAAGACATAAGTACTTCCGTCCCATAGACTTCGACTGGGAGCGAATGGACAATCACTTGCACAGCGTAGGAGTCTTGAGCGCTGACTGAGACGACTGATGAACTCTGGCTCCGCAGACGGGAAATCTGTTGTCATCATTGGCGGGGGTCCGGCCGGACTCACTGCCTCCTACGAACTTTCCAAGCACCATGTCCCGGCCGTAGTGTTGGAAGCCGATAAAATCGTCGGTGGCATCTCCCGCACGGTCAACTACAAGGGCTACCTCTTCGATATCGGCGGCCACCGCTTCTTCAGCAAGTGCGAAGAGGTCAACCAGATTTGGGAAGAAATCCTCCACGGCCAATTCCTGGAGCGGCCGCGGCTGTCGCGCATCTACTACTGCAATAAATTTTTCTACTACCCGTTGAAGCCCAGGAACGCGCTGTTTGGCCTCGGCCTGTTCGAAGCCATGCGCATCGTGGCCAGCTACGCCTTTTCCCGTATCAACCCGCATCCGCAAGAGGACAACCTCGAGCAGTGGGTTTCCAACCGCTTCGGCAAGCGCCTCTACGAAATTTTCTTCAAAACGTATACGGAAAAAGTATGGGGCGTGCCCTGCACGGAAATTCGCGCCGAATGGGCGGCCCAGCGAATTCGCGGCCTCTCGCTCACCACCGCCATCAAGAACGCCCTCTTCGGTCAGAAAAAGCCCAAGGTCAAAACGTTGATCGACAAGTTCCATTATCCCGAGCGCGGCCCGGGCCAGATGTGGGAGACGCTGACGGAAATGCTCCGCGAGCGCGGCTATCCGGTGCTGATGGAGCGCCCCGTGGTGCGCATCGCGCACGACGGCACGAAGGTGACGCACTTGGTCACTCGCAACGCCAAGGGCGAAGAGAAATTCGCAGGCACGCACTTCATCAGCTCGATGCCCATTCGCGAGCTGGTCAATGCACTGGATCCGCCGGCGCCGCCCGCAGTGCACAAGGCCGCCAACAGCCTGCGCTATCGCGATTTCCTCATCGTCAGCCTGATCATCAACCGCAAGGACATTGCGCCCGACAACTGGATTTACATCCACGAATCCAAGGTCAAAGTCGGCCGCATTCAGAATTTCAAAAACTGGTCGCCGGCCATGGTGCCCGACCCCAACAAGACCTGCCTGGGCATGGAGTATTTCGTCTTTGAAAATGACGAGCTGTGGTCCAGCCCCGACGACAAGCTCATCGAGATGGCCAAGCGCGAGATCGAACAGCTGGGGCTCGCCAAGGCGGCGGAAATCGAGGACGGCTGCGTGGTGCGCATGCCCAAAGCCTACCCGATGTACGACGCCGATTGGCATCAGCAGGTGCAGCTCATCCGTCACTGGATTGAGCAGAACCTGCCCAACCTCCAACTCGTCGGACGCAATGGCATGCACAAGTACAACAACCAGGACCACTCCATGATGACGGCGCTGTACGCCGCGCGAAACATCCTGGGCGAAAGCCACGATCTGTGGGCCGTCAACACCGACGAGGAATATCACGAAGAAGCCAAGTCCGCGCCGGCCACCATCGAAGCCGAAGCCGAGCCCCAGCGCCCCGCCTATGCCGAGCCGCCGCGGGTTCCCAAGCCCGGCGCAAGCGAATTCACTTCCTCGAAACGCGCTGCCGCTGCGTCTGCCACCGCCGCTCTCACCGATCCCCAATCCACCGACTAGCGGAAGCACATTTTTCTTCTCGAGGGAAAATTCAAAGGGCCGGCGCATTCCGCCGGCCCGTGAACGTTCTCACTGTTCCCTGATTCCCGGTCCCTGCTTTTCTACTATTCTTCCACCTTTCCCATCTCCAGCCGCGTCTGAATCACGCGCAGGATGGTATCCCGCGAAATGAGTCCCACCACGCGGTCTCCCGCCACCACCGGCATCTGGTTGATGTCTTCCGTCTGCATGCGTTCGAGCAGGTTCAGCACGGGCTCCTCCGGCGAGGTCACATGCACATGCTCGCGCGGGATCATCGCCGCCTGCACTGACGTCGTCACCCACTCCTCGCGCGGAATCTTGCTCGCCGCGTGCACGCTGATCAGCCCCACCAGTTGTCCGGCGCCCTGCACCAGGTGGCAGCGCCGCCCCGTGCGCACGATTTCGTCCACGTAATCCATCACCGAAATGCTCCGCGATACGGTGGGCAGCTCCGCGCTCATGATGTCGCCCGCGCGCACGCCTGCGAGCGAGTTGCGGATAGCCACCTGCGCAAAGCTCTCCTGCGCCGCGCTTAGCAGGAACCACCCGATGAACGCCCACCAGATTCCGCCGAACCGTCCCAGGAATTCATCCGTCAGCGCCGAATAGATCCCCGCCACGATCATCAGATAGGCGATCAACTGCCCGCCCACCGACGCCATCTTCGTGGCTCGCGTGTAGTTGCCGGTCAGTTGCCACACAATGGCGCGCAGGATGCGCCCGCCGTCCAGCGGAAATCCCGGGATCAGGTTGAACGTAGCCAGCGCAAAGTTAATCAAGGCCAGCCACGACGCCACCGCCTCGACCATCCCGCCGCCGGGAGATGCGCTGGCCACCAAGTAGAACCCGCCCGCCAGCGCGTAGCTCGCCAGGGGTCCGGCCACGGCAATGTTGAACTCCTGCTTGGCCGTTCTTGCTTCGCGCCCGATCCGCGCCAATCCGCCAAAGACGAAGAGCGTGATGGAAACCACCGGGATCTTGTACCGCAGGGCCACCACGCTGTGTCCCAACTCGTGGAACAGCACCGACCCAAAGAACAGCAGGCTGCTCAGGATGCCCGCCGCCCAATGTTGTGAGCCCGACCATTGTGGATGTTGGCTGGTGAAGTAGGACACCCAGGAAAAAGTGATCAGCGCGAACAGCAGAAACCAGCTTGCGTGCAGATGAATGGGGATCCCCAGCACTCTGCCTATTCGAAAGCCTGTACCCACCATTTTCTTCTCCCGCGGCCAGGAAGCCGGCAAGCATCTCCACCCGCTCACCATCATTATAGACGTTTCCGAGCAGGCGTTGCGTTCCCCTCGCCACAGCGTGTTCCCTCGCACACGCGTCGACCTCCCTTGAACACCACTAACTCTTTTGTAATCAATGACAAAAGTGTGGCTCCTCGTGTGCCACTGTCCCGGCAGAGATGAACGACGGAGGCAACTTCGATGCGGCGGACAAACGAAGCAGCCAACCAGCAACCGGAAGAACCCAACCGGCATTCTGACCTGTCCATCGGCATGTGGCGCGTGGCCGCAGTTCTTCTGCTCGCCTTGGTCCAAGCCCGCGCGCAGGAGCGCCCGGCCGCCAAGACGGCCGCCGCAAGCGAGCCGCAGGCGCGTCCCGAGCGCAGGATCGTCATCAGCATTCCCGACCGCAAGCTGGCGCTCATCGAAGACGGCAAAGTCGTGAAGGTTTATCCGGTAGCGGTCGGCGCCCAAACGACCCCCAGCCCCAGCGGCGAGTTCCGCATCCGCGAGCGCATCACTCATCCGACCTACTACGCTCCCGGCAAAGTGATTGGCCCGGGCAAAGCGAATCCGCTGGGCACGCGCTGGATCGGACTCGGCCAGCGCGGCTACGGCATTCACGGCACCAACGAGCCGCGCTCCATCGGCAAGCGCGCCTCGCACGGCTGCATCCGCATGAACAAAGCGGATGTCGAGGAGCTGTTCGAACTGGTCCGCGCCGGCGACGTCGTCGAGCTGCACGCCGAACGCGGTGCGGAAGTCGCCGCAATCTTCGGCGACGCTCCAGCCGCCCCCGCGACCCGGCCTTCGGCCAAGGCTGCTCCGGCCGTCGTCGCCACGGTTATGTAGGGGCGGGCCTCAGCCCCGCCCATGTAGCGGCAACCGGCGGTGCTTTTCCGACGGTTGCCATCTAATTCGGAATTCTCGGAGGTTCTGAAATGGCGCCACTCATCTCGACCGCGATCCTGATCGCCGCAGCCCTGGCTTCGTTTTCTCTTGCGCTTGTCCTCGCGCGCCTCGGCCTCGCGGCGATGTTCCGCATTCTGCCAGCCGACCCGCGCCTGCGCGTCATTTCCGGTGGCCGCGCGCTGGCAGGTGTAGGGGCGAGCTTTAGCTCGCCATCTGGTTCCGTAGGGGCGACCTGCAGGTCGCCCGCGTAGCGCCGGCCTTTAGGCCGGCAGGGTCATTCAGCGATTTTCTCAGCGGCGTCCTGACGGACGTCCTGGAAAGGGGGATCAAATGCTTTTGTTGAAGTACTTGCTTCTCACGGCAGGCTTCGGGCTGTTTGCCGGTGCCATCGCCATTGTTGCCTATGACGTGTTTTCCTCCATCCAATACCGGCGCCTGCTCGCCGCGGGCACCGGTGTTGCTTCCCTTCCGCCGCACGCTGTCCGCCTGCGCCTGGCCGGCAAACTCGTGCTCATCGCCTGGCTTCCATTCCTGCTCGGCCTGAGCATCGTGGTGGTGCCCACGGGCATGGCTGGCGTGCGCGTCAGCCAGTTTTACGGCACGCGCCCCGGCGCGCTCGATCCCGGCGTGCACATTGTTCCGCCGCTGGTGGAAGCGGTCGCGCTCTACGACACGCGCGAGCACGTCTTCACCACCGCCGGCGCCGACGACGCAAAGAAGAAAGCGGAGGTGCTGAAGGTGCAGGCCCGCGAAGGCTTGTCCATTGGCCTGGCCATCAGCGTGCGTTACCGCCTCGACCCCAAGCGCCTCGACTACATCCACGCCAATCTCCCGCAGCCGGTAGACGAAGAGCTCGTCGCTCCGGTGGTGGCCAGCGTGTTCCGCCAGGTGATCCCCAACTTCACTGTGCGCGAAGTCTTCGCCACGCGCCGCGAGGAAATCCGCAAGTCCGTCACCGACGCCATCTCCAGCCGTCTCGGCTCCGACGGCGTGCTGGTGAAGGAAGTGATGCTCCGCGACATCGTGCTCCCCGCCGAGTACGCCCGCGGCCTCGAAGGCCTGCTGCTAAAGGAGCAGGAGAACGAGCGCCTCGGCGTCGAAACCGAAATCAAGCAGAAGCAGGTGCGCACAGCGGAGCTGGAAGCCGAAGCCATGAAAGTCCGCGAAGTGAAGCAGGCCGAAGCCGCTGCACAGGTCCGCGTGCTCAGCGCCAAGTCCGAATCCGACGCCATGCAGTACACCCTTCCGCTCAAGCAGAAGCAGATCGAGCAGTCCCGGCTGGAAGCCGAAGCCCGCAAGGAATCCACGCTCAAAAACGCCGACGCGGCTGCGCAGGCCAAGGTGATTGACAGCAAGGCCGAACTGGAAAAGAGGAAATACCTCGCCGAAGCGGAGGCCAACCGCATCCGCGTCACCGCCACCGCCGACGCCGAGCGCATGAAACTCGAAGCGCTCGTGCTGAAGCAAAACCCCATGCTCATCCAGAAGATCATCGCCGAGCGGCTCTCCGACAAATTGCAAATGATAATGGTGCCGTCCGACGGAAAATTTTTCTTCGCCAACGATGTCTTCCGCTCCTCGTTGGGCATGAACGCTGTCACGCAGCCTGACGACAAAGAGGATTCGTCCGACGACCCGCCGGCCCCGCGCCGTCCCAACGGCAACTCCAACGGAAACGGCGGCAGCAATGGCACGCGCCGCCCACCGCAGTAGGTTTTTGTAGCGCCGCCCTTCAGGGCGGCACATGTAGCGGCGACCCCGGCTCTGCGGGGTCGCCACTTGGAGAGCTTCACCGATGTTGTCCCGCTGGCAAAACCGCACCGTAGGACAGGCTTTCAGCCTGTCCGGCACCCAAGCGTGCAGGCCAGGGAATTGGGGCTTTGCGATGTCGTCCCGCTGGCAAAACCCCTTACCTGTCCCGAGCGCAGCCGAGGGACGGGTGGTGGGAATCAAGGAACGAGGATCTTAAAGATGTTGTCCCGCTGGCAAAACCCCTTGTGGGTGGCTTCGCTCCGGCTGGCGCCGGGCGCCGCCGCACTCGTCCGCCGTGGCGGACGAAGCCACCCTGCCAGCGTCTCTGCGACTCTTTAACTCTTTAACCCTTCAACTCTTTAACTTTGTCGATGTGCTAACATGACCTCTCGCGTCCCGACTCTTCGTCCCGACACTTCGGGAGGTGGCGCACTCTCATGCCGGCTACGCGCCGTCTCATCCTGATCATCATCGTCCTTCTCTTGCTCCTGCTTTTTCTCGTGGTCCCCGGCGTCTCCTGGTCGCAGACGCCACAAAACCCCTGGCAGGAGCCCGCGCGCGAACTTGCCAAGAAAGTAGTCGCCATCAGCGGCCCGCGCCAAACGGTCACGCTCGCCGTGCGCAATATTTCTTCGCTCTCCGACTCCGAGGCCGCCGCCGTGCGCCTCGCTCTTGAAGGCGAGCTCCGCGCAGCTGACCTCCGCCTCGCCGCCAAACCCAACGGCGCCCCTGAGCTGCGCATCACGCTTTCCGAAAATTTGCAGGGCCTTCTGTGGATCGCCGAAATCCCCCGCGACGATTCCCGCGAAGTTGCCATGGTCTCTCTGCCAAAAACTGCTGTGCCTCCGCCAACAGCAACAACGCAGATGTTCGTGCTGCAATCCAAACTCGTCTGGGAGCAGGACGACCCCATTCTCGATTTCGCATTGCTCTACCCTGGTAGTCCCGGCGATCCTCAGCGCCTCTTGGTGCTGGAACCCACAAGGCTGTCCCTTTACCAGGCTGATAAAGACCGATTGAAGTTACAGCAGTCCGTGCCTCTACCGACCCTCACAAACCCCGCGCGCGATCCCCGCGGATACCTTGTGCTGCGGGACGATCATTTTCTCTTATCGTTAGCCGGGAATTTGTGCCGAGGTGTCGCGGATCAGATGCTGAACGTGGCTTGCTGGGACATGTACCAGGATGTGCCCCGCCAATATGTCGAGGAGATGCACTGGCTCGAACTAAGCATCGTTCCGGGCAGAAACTATTTTCGCCAGAGATTTCGAGTAGAAGGAAGTGACGAGCAAAGGGAATCCCTCTTTTCTTCTGCGGCTGGGTGGGTGGAGGGCGGCGAGCCCTTGCGCTTTGACGTTAGTGTGGACGGTGTTGTCCGCCTTTACCGCTTGAATGCAGATCGCGCTCCTGCAGCGCGCTTTTCAGGGTGGGGCAGTCAAGTGTCCGGAATCAGCAGCAATTGCGGCCGTGAACGCCAGCTCTTGGTCACGCGACCAGGGGACTGGACTGAATTCGACGTCGTGCAGGCATTTGACATCATCGGAACCAAAGCGGTGGCCGTGAGTTCGCCCTTAGACTTTCACGGCCCCGTGAAAGAACTATGGCCTGGTAAATCGCCCCATACGGCTCTGGCCATCGTGCTCAACCTCAAAACGAATCACTATGAAGCGTACACGCTCACTCTTTCTTGCGGCCGCTAGCTTGCTAGTAGCGCAGGCACTCTTGCCTGCGCGCTTTTCTGTTGATTCGGCTGCGGCCTCCACGCGCCCTCGTTACGGCGGCACTCTTCGCGTCGAGCTCAGCGCCCGCGTCGCCTCGCTCGACCCCGCCGAAAAACCCGCCGACGGACCCGAAGCCATCGCCAAGCTGCGTCTCTTGAATCTCGCGTTCGATCCCCTCGTGCGCCTGGGCGAAAACGGCCAGCCGAAACCGGCTCTCGCGCTTTCCTGGAAGTCCGACGCGGCCGGCAAGCGCTGGGAATTCCACCTGCGCCCCAGCGTAAAGTTTCACGATGGCACGCCGCTTGCTCCTCCTGATGTTGTGGCCGCGCTTGCTACATGGCGGGAGAGTTGGCGAGTTTCCGCGTCCGGCGACTCCGTCTTGATTCAGTGCGACGAAGCGCAACCCAATCTGCCCTTCGAGCTTTCTCTCGTTTTCATTTCTCGCCGCGCCGCGGACGGTACGCTTGTCGGCACAGGGCCCTTCCGCATCGCAAACTGGCAGACCGGCGCTCGCGCCGTCTTTTCCGCCAACGAGGAATACTGGGAAGGCCGTCCATTTGTGGACAGCATCGAAGTGGAAATGGGCCGTCCGCTGCGCGACCAGCTCCTTGATTTCGAGCTGGGCAAGACCGATCTCGTCGAGCTCGCCCCCGAC
>JACOSF010000209.1 GCA_016179005.1 Acidobacteriota bacterium
CTGGGCGTGGACGTGGTCATCCCCGACATCACCTTTCTGAAGCAGAACCGCAATTCCCTGCGCGCGATAGTGCTGACGCACGGCCACGAGGACCACATCGGCGCGCTGCCGTACCTGCTGCGCGACATTAACGTGCCGATTTACGGCACGGAGTACACGCTGGCGCTGGTGAAGCGGCGCCTCGAAGAGCACGGCCTGCTGGGCGACGCGACGCTGCGCGAGGTGAAGACTGGACGGAAGATCGAAATCGGCGCGTTCGAAATCGAATACATCTACGTGACGCACAGCACGATTGACTGCGCGGCGCTGGCCATCCGCACGCCCATCGGCGTGGTGATCCACACCGGCGACTTCAAGATTGATCCCACGCCCACCGACCTGCGCCCCTTCGACCTGCACGCGCTGGCGGACTACGGGAAGGAAGGCGTGCTGGCGCTGTTCAGCGACAGCACGAACGTGGAGCGGGCGGGGTACACGCCGTCCGAGCGCGCGGTGCTGCCGCGGCTCGAGGAATTGTTCCGCGCGGCGCCGCGCAAAGTGATTGTGTCGTGCTTCGCGTCGTCCATTCACCGCATCCAGCAGGTGATTGAAGTTGCGGCAATGGTGGGGCGCAAGGTGGGGTTTACCGGGCGCAGCATGGTGAACAACGTCGAGCTGAGCCACGCGCTAGGGCGGCTCGCCATTCCCGACGGCATGGTGGTGCGGCCGCAGGACTTGAAATCGTTTGACCCGAAGAAACTCGTGGTGCTGATGAGCGGGAGCCAAGCGGAGCCGATGTCGGCGCTGTCGCGGGTGGCCGTGGACAACCACCGGCAGTTGACGGTGGACGAAAACGATACGGTGATCCTGTCGTCGCGCATCATTCCCGGCAACGAGAAGCCCATCTTCCGGATGATTGACCACATGTTCCGGAGACGGGCGCTGATCTACTACGAAGACGGCGGGCGCGCGCCGATCCACGTGTCCGGGCACGCCAGCCAGGAAGAGCTGAAGCTGGTGCTGAACCTGGTGCGGCCAAAATATTTCATTCCCGTTCACGGCGAGTACCGCATGCTCTTCCGCCACGCGGCGCTGGCCGACGGCCAGCCCATCGAGTTCACCGAAGACGGCGCCTATAAGCGCGAAAAAGTTCGCGCGGGACGCGTGCTGGTGGATTCAGGGTCCCTGGAGGAAATCGAGGAGGTGGTCATCCGCGACCGGCAGCACCTCTCGGAAGACGGCGTGGTGGTGCCGATCATCGCCATCGATAAGCAGACCGGGACGGTGGAAGGCTCGCCGGAAGTGGTCAGCCGCGGGTTCCTTTCCGCCGATGACGGGCAGGAAGTGATGGCCGGGGCGCGCGAAGTGGTGCTGCGCACGATGGCGCAATCGAATCCCGAAGAGATGGCCGACTGGAGCGTCATCAAGGAAAAAATTCGCGTGGACCTAAAAAAGTATTTGAACAAGCAGACTGCCAAGCGCCCGTTGATTCTGCCCGTGATCCTCGAAGTGTAAACCGTGGACGCCGGACTTCGCCCGTACAATTCAGAAGACGTTGAGGCACTGTATCAGCTCGACCAGCAGTGCTATCCGCCGGGGATTGCGTATTCGCGGCGGGAAATGAAGTGGTACCTGCGTCTGCCGGGCGCGGACTGTTTGGTGGCGGAAGGCGACGGCGGCATCGCTGGATTCATCATCACGGAACGAGAACACGACCTGGGACACATCGTCACGCTGGACGTGGCGGAGGCGCAGAGGCGGCGCGGCGTGGGGACGGCGCTGCTGGGCGCGGCCGAGGCGCGGATGATGGAGGCGGGCGTGCGGCGGGTGTCGCTGGAAACGGCAACAGACAATGCGCCCGCGGTTGCCTTCTGGAAGAAGCACGGCTATCGTACCGTGGCCGTCTTGAAAAACTATTACATGGACAAGCTGGACGCGTACGAGATGCACAAGGTCTTGATGAAATCCGAAAATCGAAATTCGAAACTCGAAAATCGGTAGAACCGCGAACATTAACGCGGAGGGCACGGAGAAAAACCGAACATCGAAATTCGAAACTCGAAACTCGTAACGAATGCGAGCAATGACTTGGCGGAATTTGCGGAGGAGCGTTGAACGACTATTTGCTGTCCATCATCCTGGGAATCATTGA
>JACOSF010000210.1 GCA_016179005.1 Acidobacteriota bacterium
GGCGGAGCACGCCATCATTCGCGGGCTGATCGCGACGATGGATAAATCACTCGCACACGGCGAGGTTTCCGAGGAAGATGTGGCGAAGCTGGCGCAAACGCTCTACGACCACGTGCGGCTGGAAGAGAATGAGATTTTTCCGCGGATCGAAAAGGCGCTGAGCGAAGATGAGTTGCGCACAATGGGAAAGGGATTGCACCGGTTGCACAAGAAGGGTGAGTGCGCGGTGTAGCGGCCGCCCCGCAGCGCGGGGCGGGCACTCGGAATGCCGGCCTAAAGGCCGGCGCTACATCAGCGCAGGTAAGGCGGCGGGATAAACTCGCCGCTACGGGAGCCGGGCGCCGATGGAATTGGAGCGGGCGAGGCGCTCGAAGTAGGAATAGACGCGGCGAGAGACCTCGGTGATGGTGCTGTCTGCGGCGTCGGAATCTTTGTCGAACGTGGTCATCACGGAAATCGCGTACGGCTTTCCGGCCAGATAAACAATCCCCGATTCACACGAAACGCCGCCCATACCGCCGGTCTTGCTGGCGAGCGGGACATTGTCCGGCAAGCCGCGGCGCAGCGGCGTGCTCTTCGAGTATTTCAGGATTTCGAGCACGGCTTGGGTGTGCTTGGGGTCAAGGGCTTTTCCGGCGTCGAGCATCTCGAGGAGCGTGACCATTTCGCGGGGCGTGGAGAGATTTTCGCGGGAGGCGCGCTGGGCATCGACGTCGCGCATGATGCGCTGGAGACGCGTCTGGGAAAGCCCGAGGCGGCGGAGGTTGTCGTTGACGTTCTGCATGCCGACGCGGTCGATGAGGAGGTTGGTGGCGGTGTTGTCGGAGAGAACAATCATGAGCACGGCGAGGTCGCGGAGGGAAAGCGCGGAGCCGCCGTCGCTGAAGAGCTTGAGCGTGCCGGTCTGGGCCTGGCGGAAGAGTTCCAGCAGGATGGGAATCTTGATAGAGCTGGCCTGCGGAAAAACGGTGTCCGCATTGGCGAAGAAAGTTTCGCCGGTGCCGAGGTCTTTCACGGCGATGCCCATTACGCCGTCGAATTCGCCGGCCATCTGCTGGAGTTGCTTGGCGAGCTTGAGTTTGAGGTCGCCAGCGAGAGGATTGACCTGCGGCGCCTGGGCGAAGACCGGCGCAGCAAGGACAAGAGCCAACATACTATCGCCTTTTCACGGGCAGCAGGCAACGCCGCTGTGCTAACCTTCCGTCTCACTTTGAGTGCAAGCAGAGTGAGTTTTGGAGGGTGCAATTCCAGGAACAGTCTTGATGATGGCGCTGTGGCTCGCTGCGCAAGGCGCGCGCGCACAGTCGCCTATGCCGCCCGCAACCCGCAGCGCGGGACCAGCCAACGCGGCGGCAGAGAACACGGAACAATTTGAGGAGCAAAAGGTCGCCGCAGTCCGCGTGGTGAGCGAAAGCGGAGAAGTGCTCAGCGAAAACCCTGCCGGGCTCGCGCAACAGGCCGGACAAAGCTACCGCAGCGACGCGGTGCGCGAGAGCCTGCGGCAACTCTACCGCAGCGGGCGCTACGCGGACATCCGCGCCGAAGCCGCCGCCGGCGAGGGTGGAGTGCGCCTGGACTTTGTCGTGCGGCAGAACGCGTATGTGAACAGCGTGCGCGTCACCGGTTTGAAGGAGCCGCCCGGGGAGGGCGCCGCGCTGGCGGCACTGCAATTAGGGCTGGGCGAAATCTTCCGGGAGCGAGCCTTGCACGACGCGCTGGAGCGATTGCAGCAAACCCTGCGGGACGAAGGGTTTTATCAGGCGGGGATTGCGGTGGCGCGCAAGGAAACTGCGGCGACGCAGCAGATGGAAATTCTAGTGCGCGTCGTACCGGGGCACCGGGCACGCATCGGCGCGGTGACGGAACAGGGAGAGGCGGCAACAAACGGGAACGAATTGCTGCGGCAGGCGCGACTGAAGCCGGGGAAGGAAGTGACCGAGGCAAGCCTGGACCGCGGGGCAGAGCGAGTGCGCAAATATTTGACCAAGCGCGGGCATCTGAGCGCGCGGGTCAACGTGCGCCGCGGGGAATACGACGCGAAGAGCAATACCGTGCCGCTGATTCTGGACATCTTCGCGGGAGCAAAGGTGCGGGTGGAACTGAAAGGCGCAAAGATATCCGATAAGAAACTTCGGAAGCTGCTGCCCATCTTTCAGGAAGGCGCCGTGGACGAGGACCTACTGCAGGAAGGGCGGCGCAATATCCGCGACTACCTGGAATCGCAAGGGTATTTCGATTTGCAGGTACGCTTCGCCACGAGCGAAGACACGAAGACGGGACACCAGGTGATCACCTACACAGTGGAACAAGGAGAGCAACAGAGGCTGGTCGGAATCGAGTTTGCCGGAAACAAATACTTCAGCACCTCCCTGTTGCGCGAGCGGCTGGCGCTGCAGCCCGCCGGCTTTGCGTCGCGAGGGCGGTTCAGCCGGAAGCTCCTGGAGTCCGACACGGAGAGCATCCAGCAAATGTATGTGGCCAACGGTTTCCGGGACGCCCAGGTGCAATGGGAAACTCTGGAGAACTACCAGGGGAAGAAGGGCGACCTGCTGGTGCGCTTCCGCATCGCAGAAGGGCCCCAGACGCTGGTGGCCGGTCTGAAACTCGATGGCAACAATACCCTCGACAGTGAATTCCTGCTCTCTGTGGTCGGCTCGACGCCGGGACAGCCCTATTCGGAATTCAATGTGGCGGGCGACCGGGACAACATTTTGGCGCTGTACTACAACGAGGGGTTTCCGGAGGCGCGGTTCGAACCGTTGGCGGAGGACGCCGGCGCGCCGAACCGGATGCGGCTGACCTACCGGATCGCCGAAGGGCCGCAATTCAAAGTGAAACAGGTATTGCTGGGCGGCTACCAGCACACGCGAGAAAACACGATCGCGCGCGAAGTGCAACTCGCGCCGGGCGAGCCTTTGCGGCAGGGAGACATCGTGGAGACGCAGCGGCGGCTCTACAACCTTGGAGTTTTCAGCCGGGTGCAGATCGCGCCGCAAAACCCCAGCGGAACAGAGACGGACAAAACACTGATCGTGCTGGTGGAAGAAGCCAAGCGATACACGATCGCGTACGGCGGCGGCATGGAGGTGCAGCGCCTGGGAAGCGCGACCGACCCGGTGGGTGGCGAAATCAAAGCCAGCCCGCGCGGGATTTTCGAATTCAGCAAGGCCAACATGCTGGGGCGGGCCCACACGCTGAGTTTCAAAGTCCGCGCCAGCACCTTGCAGGGACGCGCGCTGGTGAGCTACTCCGCACCGATTCTCTGGGGGCGGCCGTCGCTGAGCTTTCAACTGACAGGATTTGCGGATAAGACGCGGGACGTGCGGACGTTCACGTCCATCCGCTACGAAGCCTCTGCGCAGGTGACGCAGCAGGTGACCAACCTCTCCACGTTGCAATACCGCTATGCGTACCGGCGCGTGCAGGTGGATGCGGCGTCCCTGAAAGTGGACCCAGCACAAATCCCTCTGTACAGCCAGCCGACGAAGATTTCGATGCTGGGGACATCCTGGGTGCGCGAACGCCGCGATAATCCGGGCGACGCCTCGCAAGGCAGCTTCAACACAGTGGACCTGAGCGTGGCATCGCGCGGGATGGGGTCGAGCGCGAGCTTCCTGCGCACGTTTGTGCAGAATTCAACGTTTTATGCGCTACCTCGGCGCATGACCTTTGCGCGCTCCACGCGACTCGGCATGCAGAGCGCGCTGGGCAAGACGACTCCGAACGACATCCCCCTGCCAGAACGGTTCTTCGCGGGCGGCGGAATGTCGCTGCGCGGGTTCGCGCTGAACCAGGCCGGGCCGCGCGACCCGGTCACTGGATTTCCCATCGGCGGGCAGGCCATGCTGCTGTTCAATCAGGAGCTGCGCTTTCCGATGCGGCTGCCGTACGTGAAGGGAGCTGTTGGCGGCACGATTTTTTACGATGCAGGAAACGTGTTCCGGCAGGCCAACCGGATCTCGCTGGCGTTGAAGCCGGCCGCCCCGGTGTTCAGCACGGTGACGCCGAACCTATGCGTCTCCAACTGCACAAATGAGATGCGCTACTTCTCGCACACCATCGGGTTCGGCATCCGGTATGCAACGCCGATCGGACCCGTGCGGCTGGACCTGGCCTACCAGCTCAATGCGCCGCAGATCCTTGTGCCGGACGGCGCAGGCGGGCAGAAATTGAGCCGGTTGCCGAGATTCCATTTCTTTTTCAATATCGGGTCGCTGTTCTGATGAGGACAAGAATTCTTATTCTCGCGTTGGCGATGGTTCACGCGTTGGCGCCTGCGGTGCAGGCGCAACAGGTAGTGGACCGCATTGTGGCGCGGGTAGAGGACGACATCCTGACGCAGAGCGAAGTGCGGGAGCTCGGGCGCTTTCAGCAATTGGTGAACGGCGCCGGGGCGGGCGGGCGGAAGGACCTGCCCGGCGAAAACGAGCTCATTGAACGTCTGATTGACCAGTGGATTGTGAACGCAGAAGCCACGGGGGCCCGCTTCCCGCAACCAGCGAAAGAGGAAGTGCAAAAGGAAGTCGAGCGGCTGGCCACGCAATTCGGCACCGCAGATGTCTATCGCGCGCGGCTGCTGGAACTCGGACTGACCGCCGAGAGCGTGGCGCGGCACGTGAAGCGGCAAATCTATCTGGCGCGATACCTGGACTATAAGCTGCGTCCCGTGGCGCACGTGGAAAGCGCGCAGGTGGAGACGTATTTCAGGGAAGAGCTTTTGCCGGAATTGCGGCGGCGCGGACAGGACGCTCCGGCGCTGGCGAGTGTGGAGGGGCAAATCCGGGAGCTGTTGACGCAGCGCGAAATCAGCGCGCGGGCGGCGAAGTGGCTGGAAGAAACCCGGGCGCGGCTGAGGATTGAAATCACGGGAAAGAAGAGCACGCCGTGAAATTCAAGTGGAAACGATGGCTGAAGATCCTGGGGGCGACGGCAGCCGCGCTCACCGTGATTGCGATCATCCTTGTTCAGACGGGCGTGGCGGCGCGCTGGGCGCGGACGGGCGTGATCGCACAAATCGAAAAGATGACAGGAGGCCGGGTTGAGCTGAAAGAATTCCGGTTCAGCGTGATGGCGCTGCGCGCGGAACTGGATGATTTCACGCTGCACGGACGCGAGCCCGAGGGCACTCCGCCATTCTTCCATGCGGAAACCCTGGTGGTGGACCTGCGGGTGATTTCATTTTTCCGCAGAAAGATTGCCCTGGACGAGGTGCGCATCGAAAAACCGGCGCTGCATTTGCGAATCGACAAGGAAGGAAAAAGCAACGCGCCGGTGCCCAAAACCGAGCGCCCGGCGGGAAAGCCGTGGCGGGAGCAGATCTTCGACCTGTCCATCCGCGAGCTGCGGCTCAAGCAGGGAATGCTGCTCATCAACGACGTGAGC
>JACOSF010000125.1 GCA_016179005.1 Acidobacteriota bacterium
CTGGCTGGGGTTGGCCAAGAATCGCTGCTCAAGTACACTATGGTTGAAGTGTCGCCTGTACCTGTGGAGCTGGGGTTGGCCAAGAATCGCTGCTCAAGTACACTTTCGAACTTTCTTCGGCCACCAAACATCTGGCTGGGGTTGGCCAAGAATCGCTGCTCAAGTACACTCTTTGTCCTGCAACCCTCCTTTTCATGGAGGGTTGCAGGGCAACCGTTCCACTAAAAAAGCATGAATTGCTTTGGCGGTTCTTCCGTTTCTTGCGGTTTTTTTCCGTAAAATACCTCCATCTTTCCGAACTGGTGATCGGTAATGGCCATCAAACGCACCTGTCCGTGCGGAGGCAAGGACCTGCGGACGGCGCCGCGGTGTGCCTGCGCCGCTTCTTCGCTAGGGATGTACCTGGCGTAAACGGAGTATTGGAGCTTCATGAAGCCTGCTTTAAGCAGCGTTTTGCGGAAGCGGGTGTAATCGCGGCGGTTTTCCGCCGTCTCCACGGGAAGGTCGAACATCGCAAAGAGCCACATACCGCGATACGCGGAGAGATTCAGCCGCCGCATGGCCCTCTTACCTCGGGTAACTCGAGACGGGCCTCGCTGCCCAGCAGGACTTGTGCCAGGCTGGAGGCCATGCGCGCGAAGATGTCAAAGAGCGTTCGCTCCTCCTTGTTGACCTCGAAGCGGAATTGCAGCGATCCCACCAGCCATTCCTTTGCTTCCGGATCAAGTGGCTCCAAGGGGTCGTGCTCCTGTATCCACAGTGCCACTGCGCGATCCACGAGCGGGCGGAATGGCTCCATCAAGTCTGCCGCGAGGGAAAAAGGGTCATAGCGATTCCGATGCTGGAGGCCAATCGAAGGGTGAAACCCTGCGCCGCAGATGGCTCGGCTGACAATGGCCCGCAGCACCGTGTACCCGTAATTCAGGTGCCGATTCTGATCCGGGGCCTCGCGGTCCCGCCGGAACTTCGTACTGGCGAACAGCAAACGCCAATAGCGCCGCGCCGCCTGGGCTTCAATATTTTCCGGGTCGCCACTGCGCACCTGCGCCGCCAGCGCTTTCAATCCGCCGTCATCCCCGTGCAACTCGGTTAGCAGGCGTGACTGCGCCTTGATCTTCGCTTGGACGATCTGCTGCCAGAGGCGCTTGCGCAGCGGCGCGGAGATTTGCGTCTGGCGCGCCAGCCGCTCGGTTTGCAGGAAGTGGGACTGCAAAGGCAGCATCATCGCCGCGGGCAGATAATTGCGGTCGCAGATCACCACCGAGCCGCCCGCGACCGCAATGCCGGAAATTACTGCCTGTGTCAGTTGCACGCGCGGATTGGTGAGCACCAGCGCAGCCAGTTCGGCCAGCGGGGTGGTCACTTCCGGCTGGCCGTCCCGCTCAATCACAAGCTGCTCCAGCCGCACGTGCAGCCGCGCGGGCCCGTCCGCAATTTCGATAACTCGCTCAGTCATTGGCGGGGTGGACCTCACCCAGCACATCCACAACAACCTTTCTAGCATTCAGTTTCCGCAAAGCATCGGCGCGCGGCGACCACCAGTCACGCGACTTTTGGATTTCCTTCTTCATTCGGGCATCGTTGATTTGTGCCAGAGAAATTTGCCCGTTTGAGGCGATTGTGCGAACAACGTAAAAATCCGACTGTCTATTCTCTGTCACCTCGATGGTGTCGCCTCCCATGAGGGAGAATTTGAAACGGCATGCCTCCTCGGTGCCGTGGTGGCGCTGCAGCACGGGCGCTCCGCGCCGCTTACGCTGCATCGCCTCATACAAGCTGACTACGACGCCATCCCAGCGCACTTCACGTCCCTTGTCGTCCAGTTCGGCGACGATTTCCACGTGGTGGTTATTGGACAGGCTGACGTGGCGCAGCCTTGGGCCTGTGGCAATGTCTTCCGTTTGCAGAATCGTGCGCACCCGGACGCTCTTGATGGGGATCCGGCGGCCATCCCGGGCGGTCAAGAAGGGGGGCTCCAGCCCGGCAGCTTTTAGTTTCTTGATGTCCCCTTCAAGTTCTGCGATGCGTTTTTCGACCGCCTCCTTCACCGCAGGGTCCACAATATTTTCCAACTCTCCGGGAGAGAGGGCGGAGACAGGCTTTCGCTTGTGTACGCAAGGTTTTTCCTCATAGGTGTACGGCTTTCCGTAGTTGGTTTCGTCGTGGAGCTGCCCGCTCAGCTTGTGCTCTGGCCGGTGGGAGACGTTCATTTGCTCGATCTGCGGACGGATGCTCTCGACAAACTGTAGCCACGGCGCGGTGAGGCCGCGAAATGATGCGCGGCCCCGTTCTTCGTTCCGTTTCGCTTGCTGGGTGAGCGCCTGTACGGCAGCAGGCGAGGTCAGCGCAATGACGATCGCGTCAATCGCATGATGTCGGTGATCGCCGCGGGGCTTGCCCTTCTTTCCGCCGTTGCTGGTTGCATCTCGCAGGATACTTTCCAGTTCCCAGTTTCGCCGCAGATCTGCTGTGATCTTTCCGGAAGTAGAAAAAATTACTCGGCGGGAAGCACCGTTTTGCTCCCGGATGTCACGTCCCCCGAAGAGCTTTTCGAGGTATTGCGCCGCGACCTTACTGGAGTAACGCGTGTCGGAGAGTTGCCGGGCGCTGAAGTCCTCCAGTTCCTCCGGAGTCCTGATCTGGAAACGGGCCAGTTTTCCCAGGTTCTTCCATTTCTTCACCCGAGTCAGGATTTCGACCCACTTCTCCTCGTTCCCGCTATACGCTTCAAAGGGAGTGCGGCCTCGTTTTACGCTTCGGTTTTCGTCGTGGTAGCAGAGGGTTTTGTTGGCAAAGGAATTGTCCGGAAAACGGCTCAGGGGCAAGATGTGTTCAACGTCAAATTGTGCGTGCTCGCCAAAGAGCGATGAAAACGAAATCTTCCTGCCCGTGTACGGGCACTCCCCGGCACATTCCTCGTGGAGGAGCGCCTTTTCAATGTCATCACGTTTGGGCTCTGGAATCCCCATTTCACTGCAGATCTTGCCCTTTGCTTTCTCGCGAATTCTCTGCTGTTCGCGGCTTGCTTTCCAGGTCTCTTCGCGGTCCTTCCGCGAGCGTTTCAAGTCGCGCGCCAGCTCGATGTGAATCTCGAAAGGCTTGCCGAACCGCCTGACAACGGCGTTCACAACTTTGCGCACCTCGGTAAGGGCCCGCTCGACTGCTGGGTTGCGCAGTTCGCGCACTGCCTTGCGAACTGGCGGAAGCTCTTCCAACGCCACGCCGCCCGAGAACCGGACGCCGTACACTTCCTTTTCCGCTTCCTTAAAAGGAAATCCCTCCTCCATGAGCGGCAGAACCTTGGCCAGCGCCTTCCGCGAGAGGTTGCAGTGGCCATCCTCAGCCGGGTTGTCGGCCAGCAACTGTCCCGCTGTCTCGCCAAGGCCCCACTGTTGAACAGCCCGTCGCCTAAGGGCCTCAGGGTTTTCGATTGTCCTCCACTGCTCAATAATGACTTCCCGCTTTTCCGACGCCATTTGCCCCCACTGCTCACCGAACGCCTGGCGCATCACGCTGGCGGTTCGGTTGCCCGGAATCTTCTTTTCGCCACCCCGCTCGAGGTTGAAATAGATATTCCGCTTCGGGAGCCCCAAAAGTACACGGATTTCTGAGAATTTAAGATCGCCTTGCCCCTCCAGCGCATCGAGCAGCTTTGGCCGTTCTTCCGCGGTCAGATACCGTTCGTTAAAGTCCGCATCGCCGATCCGGAGATCGTTTACTTTCTGCAGCAGGCGGAACCGCTGCGCCGCTAAGCACGCCATCGGCGCGCGTCTGGGAGGCCATTTCTGTCCCCTATCTTCCAGCTCACAGAATCCAATCAGGCCCGCGTTGCTGCCGATTGGCCGCTGAAAGAACAGCAAACGGCGAACCTGCTTTTTCAGAGTCGGATTGAGCAGATTGGAGTGGTGTTGGCTCTGCACCTTCCATATCTCTTCGAACTCTGTCTCAAACATTGAGCGTGCCGTCCACCGCCGTCGAAGTGTTTGCTGCTCGGGATTCAATCGAGAAAAGAACTCCCCGAGTGTTCGGGCACCCGCTGCCTTCATTTCATTCTCAAGTTCAGAAATGCCTAGCTTGACCTTACCCTTTTCTTCTTTCTGCTTCTCGGTTCTGGGCGACTCGCGCCGGTTGCTCCTGAACCCGCGCCGCTGGCCGAGATGGTAGAGAGCCCTGCCAAGTTCGAATGGCTCGATTCGCTCGCCCAGCGCGCGCGCCCTTAGCAGGTAAGGGAGCACATGCTGAAGAGCAGGCACAGGGTTGCCATCGCTCTCCAGTCGTTTCTCCCAGCGCTGCATCAATTCCACGTCGAGCATTTTCAATAGCTGATGCCGCGCCAGTGCCAATTTGTCCCCAGTACTAAGTTTGTCGGCATCCGGTCCGAGCTGTGGGCTGGGTGGCAGCAACTTGTGAGCCTGCAGCAGTTCGAAAAGGCCACGCTGGCGGGCAGCGCGTCGGCGAAGCTGACGGCGGTGCAATCGCGCCTCGCGGCGCGCAACATTCTTGGATTTGTCCGCGCCCCGCTCGATCGAGCCGTCACTTTCGTCCACGCCCGGATCGAAAACGCGAACGCCGCAAGACTCGAGAGCGCCCGGCTGTCCTTCAGGAGATATGCGTATCAGAGCCCATCCGAGCGAGGCGGAACCCAGGTCGATTCCGAGGACGAATCGGTGAGAATTGCTTGGCATGATTCTCTCCTTGACAACAGTACAATGCGGGTATAGCTTGGCTGTGAGTGTACTTGAGCGGCGATTGTTTGGCTAGTTCCAGTAAGCTTTCGTCGTAAGGCTCCGCTCAACGAGCGACCTTTGAGCGCCCCTTCGGGGGCGCTCTTTTTTGGTTCCACAGCATTTCGTTGACACTTCCCGCCTCCTCCCGTATCATTGACGTTTGTCTTTGGGTGGAAAGGTGTGGCTGAGCGCATGAGGACGTATGTTCCGAGCGGCCGGGAGGCCGAAGAGCTAGCAGCAGGCAACACGTGGTACGTGGTGGGGGCAAGGACAAGCCCGTCTTCACGCCCGCCATGGACACCGGCGACCACGTTATTGTCATCAATGCGGACCAGATCAAGCTGACGGGCAACAAGCTGGAACAGAAGGTGTACCAGTCCCACAGCGGTTTCCCCGGTGGTTTGAAGGAAGTGCCTGCCAAGCGTTTGAAGGCGCAGCAGCGCGCCGACCGCATCGTGCGCGAAGCGATTGTCGGCATGTTGCCGAAAAACAAATTGCAGGCGCGGCGCGCTCGCAAGCTGCGCGTCTATCTCGATGCTGAAGGGCTGAAGCGCCATTCCGGGCAGAAGCCTCAGCCGCTCGCACTGTAGCCGCCCAGAGAGAATTTGTAGCCCATCCCGGCATGCCGGGATGGGGAAATCTGTCCCTAATGTCAGGGGGAATTTTGAGCAGCGACGCACAATCCGCCATGCCGGACAACGGCAAGAGCAAATTTTACGGCACCGGCCGCCGCAAGGAAGCGGTGGCCCGCGTGTACATCAAAGTCGGCACCGGCCAGTTCGTGGTCAACGGCCGCCCGGTCACCGACTATTTCCGCAACGTCAACTGGCTGAACGCGGCGGTCGAGCCGCTCAAGTTCACCGAGACGAAAGATCTCCTCGACGTCAGCGCCACCTGCAAGGGCGGTGGCGCCGGCGGACAGGCGGGCGCCGTGCGCATGGGACTCTCCCGCGCCCTGTCGCTCTTCAATCCGGAGCTGCGGCCGAGCCTGCGCACCAACGGTTTTCTGACGCGCGATTCCCGCATGAAGGAGCGCAAGAAGTATGGCCAGAAGGGCGCGCGCCGGCGCTTCCAGTTCAGCAAGCGCTAGTTGTCGCGGCGGATTTATTCCGCCGCGTTTGGGAAGGCATTCAGTTGTAGCGGCGGGTTTATCCCGCCGCTTTTGAAACTGAAAATTCACGGCCGGCAAGGCGCTGGCAAAAGAAAAGGATGTTGTCCCGGCCTCCCGGGATGGAAACATCCACTTGGAAAGCGAGGAACGTTGGCAGTTGAAATCACCATGAAGGAGCTGCTGGAGGCCGGGGTTCACTTCGGCCATCAGACGCGCCGCTGGAACCCGAAGATGAAGGAATACATCTTCGGCGAGCGCAACGGCATTCACATCGTTGACCTGCAGAAGACCCTGAAGATGTTCCGCGAGGCGGCCAAGTACGTCAGCGAGATGGCCGCGCTCGGCAAAACCGTGCTCTTCGTCGGCACCAAGCGCCAGGCGCAGGAAGCGGTCGCCGAAGAAGCCCAGCGCTGCAACATGTTCTACGTGAATCACCGCTGGCTGGGCGGCACGCTCACCAACTGGGCCACTCTTCAGAAATCCATCAAGCGCCTGAAGGAACTCAAGGCCATGACCGAGGATGGCCGCATGGCGCTGCTTTCCAAGAAGGAAGCCGCCCGGCTGGATCGCGAGAAGAAGCACTTGAACCAGAACCTCGCCGGCGTCGAGAACATGGGCACGCTTCCCGATCTCATGTTCGTGATTGACTCCAACTCCGAAGAGATTGCCGTCCGCGAAGCCCGCCGCATGGGCGTGCCCGTGGTGGCCATCGTGGACACCAACAGCGACCCCGACGTGGTGGACTGGGTGATCCCCGGAAACGATGACGCCCTGCGCGCCATCCGCCTGTTCACTTCCAAGGTTTCCGACGCCGTGCTGGAAGGCCGCTCGGTTCTCGAGCGCAGCCAGATCGCCGAAGCCAAGGCTGCCGAAGGCGTCGCCGCCGGTGAAGAAAACGCTCCGTACGTGGATACCAGCGCCTACGATAAGTACGAGACTCCGGAGCGTGATTTCGTCGAGGGCGCCGAGCCGCTCCCCGAGCCCCTCGCCGAGCCGGTCGCGGAACCGGTCGCCGAGCCGGCCGCCGCAGAGACCGTTCCCTCCGGCGAACCCGAAGCCGAACGCTAGCGTGACCCTTCCCGCTTTGCGGGACGGGCTGGCCCTGTGACGCCTCGTCCAGGTTGCGCAGGGCCCTTTCTTTAGTCAGGCGCCCTGCACTTCACCCGGGCGGGCAACAAGCCCGCCGTTGAACTAAAACAGGCCGATGGCTGGAAAACGAAAGCAGTCGCAGCGAAAGACGAAAGCAGGACTTCGAAGCAAGTCCAGCAGCAAAGGCCGGGCTCCTGCGGCGCGAAAAAGCACAGATTCGGAAAACGACGACAAAAAGAAGGACCCGAAAGCCGATATGACTACACAACCTCAGCAGCAGACCAATGTTCCCGCTCAGCTTGTGAAGGAGTTGCGCGAACGCACCAACGCTGGCTTCAGCGATTGCCGCGCCGCTCTTGTCGAATCCGGCGGCGACATTGAGAAGGCCATTGATGTTCTCCGCAAGAAGGGCCAGGCCGCCGCGCAGAAGAAGTCCGCCCGCGCAGCCAGCGAAGGCCTGGTCGGCCACTACGTCCACGCCGGCGGCAAGATTGGCGTGCTCGTCGAGGTCAACTGCGAGTCCGATTTCGTCGCCCGCACCGAGCAATTCCAGCAGCTCTGCCACGAAATCGCCATGCACATCGCCGCGCTCGACCCGCGCTTCGTCCGCCGCGAGGAGGTCACGCCGGAAATCCTCGAGCGCGAGCGCGAAATTTACCGCGCGCAGGCTCGCGCCACCGGCAAGCCCGACCCGGTGATCGAAAAAATCGTCAACGGCAAAATGGAGAAGTTCTACGAAGAGACCTGCCTCTACGAGCAGCACTTCATTAAGGACGAGTCCGTTACCATCAAGGACCTCATCGCCCAGCGCATCGCCGTAATCGGGGAGAACATCTCCGTCCGCCGCTTCGTCCGCTTCAAGGTCGGCGAAGGCGCCGCTTCCGCCGAACCGCCCGCCGCGCAGTGACCCGCCCTCCGTTTGAAGGTTTCGTAGGGGCGACCCGTCGGGTCGCCCTTTGTTTTTCTTCCTGCCACCTGTCACCTGTCACCTACAACCTATTCTCTGCTAGAATGCCTCCCGTCCGGCGCGCAGGGGGGCGCGCACACGAATGGCCACCGCGGATACGCCTGCAAGAAATTTAGAGAAACCTATCTGCGCCTTCGAGCGCGTGGTCCTGAAGCTCTCCGGCGAATCCCTCCAGGGCTCGCAGGGTTACGGCATCCACGCGGAAACGGTCCATGCCATTGCCAAAGAGGTGAAGGCGGCCTATGACCTCGGCGTCCAGTTGGCCATCGTCGTCGGCGGCGGCAATATTTTTCGCGGCACACGGCAGAAGTCGCTGGCCATTGACCGCGCCACCGGCGACCACATGGGCATGCTGGCCACGGTCATCAACGGCCTGGCGCTGATGGACGCCCTCGAAAAGCAAGGTTGCTTCACGCGCCTGATGAGCGCCATCGAAATGCACCAGGTAGCCGAGCCCTTCATTCGCCGCCGCGCCATGCGCCACATGGAAAAAGGCCGCATCGTCATCTTTGCCGCCGGCACCGGTAATCCCTATTTTTCCACGGACACCGCCGCCGCCCTTCGCGCCATGGAAATCAACGCCCAGGTGATCCTCAAGGCCACGCGCGTGGACGGCATCTACGACGCTGACCCGGAAAAAGTCCCCGGCGCGAAAAAATTCGAAACCATCAGCCACATGGACGTAATTCAAAAGGGTCTTTCGGTGATGGACTCCACCGCCATCTCTCTGTGCATGGACAATAAGCTGCCCATCATCATTTTTGCCCTGTCGGTGCCGGGAAATATCCGCCGCGTGGTGATGGGCGAAAAAGTCGGCTCCACCGTTCGCACCTAGGGTGATGTAGCGCCGGCCTTCAGGTCGGCATTTTCTTGCTTGCGGAGAATTGCTCGCAA
>JACOSF010000211.1 GCA_016179005.1 Acidobacteriota bacterium
ATCGCCGCCATCGCCGGCGTCGAGGGCATTCAGATTGGTGAAAGCCTGACGGATCCGGAGCGTCCGGCGCCGCTTGAGCCGCTCACCATTGACGAGCCCACCATCGCCATGGTCTTCACCGTGAACACGTCTCCCTTCGCCGGCCGCGAAGGGCAGTTCGTCACCTCGCGCGACCTCCGCGACCGCCTGCAGAATGAGCTGCTCACCAACGTCTCCATCCGCGTGGAAGAAACCGATTCCACCGACGCCTTCCGTGTGCTCGGCCGCGGCGAATTGCAGCTTGCCATCCTGATCGAAACGATGCGCCGCGAAGGCTACGAGCTGATGGCCGGCAAACCCACCATCGTCACAAAAGAAGTAAACGGCCGCCGCATGGAGCCGCTCGAGTTGCTGGTCATCGACATCCCCGAATCCTTCACCGGCATTGTCATCGAGTTGGTCGGCAGCCGCCGCGCGGAAATGGTCAAGATGGTCAACCACGGCACCGGGCGCGTGCGCATGGAATTCCGCATCCCCTCGCGCGGCCTGATCGGCCTGCGCAGCCTGCTGCTCACGGATTCCCGCGGCACCGCGCTGGTGCATTCGCTCTTTGAGGGCTGGACCGAATACGCCGGCGAAATGGCTCTGCGGCCCACTGGCGTGCTGGTCGCCGACCGTACCGGCGCCTCCACCGCCTACGCGCTGTGGAATCTGCAGGAGCGCGGCGAAATGTTCATCGGGCCGGTCGTTGCCGTGTACGAAGGCATGATCGTCGGCGAAAACGCGCGCGAAGACGACATGGACGTGAACATCACCAAGGAAAAAAAGCAGACCAACATGCGCGCGTCCGGCGCCGACGAGGCCATCCGCCTGATTCCCCACCGCGAGCTGAATCTGGAACAGGCTCTCGATTTCATCGCCGACGACGAATGGGTGGAAATCACGCCCAAGTCCATCCGCCTGCGCAAGAAAGTCCTCGACCCCAAGAAACGCCCGCGTCGCTGGCAGGAAATCCGCGCCAGCCAGGCCCAGTAGCACAGGCTCCCGAAGCCTCGGGATAGCCTGTGCGCTGTTCCGCCTATCTGGCACACACTCATCCAGAATGATTTGTTCGATGGCTGGAATGCCCGCCCTGCCAGCCGGCAGGACGTCCTAAGCGAAGCGCGCCGCGAGTTGTGAGCGGGTGCGCCCATTGCGCTCTTCCGCGTCTGCCAGGCGCCGCGCGTAGCGCACAATCATCTCCACGTCCATCGCGCGCACCGGGCCGTCGAGAAACTCAAACGCGCCCAATCGCAGTGCTTCCAGATACTCGTACCAATCGTGCGAGGGCGAAGACACCACCACCGGCGCCTTCTCTGCCGTGCGTTTCACCGCGCGCAACACGTCCTGGTAGTTGCCGTCCGTGAATTTTTCTTCGCAGAACACTAGCGAAACGGGCTTTGCGGAGAGGATGGCTTGCGCTTCTCGCACGGAAGAGGAGATGGCCGGCTTCAGGCCCATGCCTAGAAGCACCTTGGTAAGTGCGCTGCGATTCTCGGGGCTGGCTGCAGCCACCAGCACTTCAAATTCCCCTTTCATAACGTCCTCCGTCTGACGATTCCGAACGGGAAGACGGACCTTGCCCGAAGTCTCCCGCGAACGTTCCTGGGCGCCAGACGGATTCGGCTGCATTAGAATCCCGGCAGGAGTGGATGGGAAGCTTCTACTTGTCGCTTCGACGCGTATGCGTCACCCCCCGGGTGGGGCGGACTATGCCGAGAGTTCAGGCAGCTTTGGGAGCGCTCGGGTGATCGGCTCGCCGGGGATGCGGCCCGCGTCGCGATACGGCTTTCAAGCCCCACAGCACGCGGTTGAGGTCGGCCATGCTGTGAATGTCCGCGAATCCTCGCAGGCCTTTGCTTGCGTAGTGCTGGCGGATGAAAAAATCGAGTTGCGCTCGGTCCATGTTCAGTTCCCGGACGCAGGCCCACAGCGCGCGCCACGCCGCTCCCGTCGGGGGCACGCGCCGCCGTTCGGGGAATCCGTGCCGTCCCGCCGTGCCCGCCGCCCGGTCGGACTCCGCCGACGAAAGCCCGGCCAACCGTTCCAGCCGCGCGATTACGTGCGCTGCGTCAGCGCTGGTCAACTCGGCGGTCTTCTTCGCGCGCCCCTGCGTGAACCGCTCGACGTAGTAG
>JACOSF010000245.1 GCA_016179005.1 Acidobacteriota bacterium
AGCGCGTGTGGCGCAACGTCGGCGCGCAGCCGGGAGACGTTTTGATTTTTACGAAAGCGCTGGGCACCGGGCTGATTTCGACGGCGCTGAAAAACGGGAAGGCTGCCGACGAATCTCTCGCTGCGTCCACCGCGTCGATGATGCGGCTGAATAAGGATGCGGCGGAGGCGCTGCTAGAAATCGAGGGCGGGGGGATAAACCCCCCGCTACAACAAAGCGTGATTCATGCGGTGACGGACGTCACCGGCTTCGGCCTGCTCGGTCATGCGAAGGAAATGGCCGCGGGCAGCAACGTATCTCTGGAGTTTGACCGTACGAAGATTCCCGCGCTGCCTGGCGCGCTGGATGCGGCTCGCGCGGGATTTCTCGCTGGCGGGCTGAAGAACAACCGCGAATGGCTGGAAGGCTGCGTCGAATTTGCCGCCGGCGTGCCGGAAGAAGTGCGCAATCTTCTGTTTGATCCGCAGACAAGCGGCGGCCTGCTTGTTTCGATTGCTGCTTCGCGCGCCGACGCTGCGCTCGCCGCGCTCGCCGCGCGCAACGTCCCCGCGCAAATCATCGGCTCCGTGCTGGCTAAACGCTCTCCGCTCATCCATGTCGTCTGATCCGCGAATGAATCTCACCGCTACGTTCCACTCATTACTCTCCGCAGGTCGCTGCTGATGGACACGATTACGCACGGGATTGCCGGCGCGCTGGTGGGGAAGGCGTTTTTTGCGGATGGGTTTGTAGCGGCGGGTTTACCCCGCCGCGAAGCAGACGCCGAACGGGGGGATAAACCCCCCGCTACAACGACAGGCGAAAAGCGGGGGCATAAAGCCCCCGCTACAACCTCTACACAGATGGGACGGGTAGCGATTTGGGCGGCGACGCTAGGCGGGCTTTTTCCGGACAGCGATGCGGTGCTAGGGCTGTTCGACGTGAACGGCATGGCGGTGATTTCCGCGCACCGCGGCGTGACGCATTCGTTCCTCTGCCTGCCGCTGTGGGCGCTGGCGCTAGCCGCGCTCACACGATGGTTCTGCCGCCGCCATGAAATTGCTTGTCCTTCGTTTGCCGCGCTCACGGGAATCTACGCGGCCGGAATTGCCCTGCACATCTTTCTCGACCTGATCACTTCTTTCGGCACGATGATTTGGTCCCCGCTCTCCGCCGCGCGCGTTTCCTTGGACCTCGCGTTCATCATTGACCTCGCCCTCACCAGCACCGTGCTGCTGCCGCAGGTGGCCGCGTGGGTGCATCGCGAGCGCATCACCCAGACGCTGCGCGCGCTATTCGCGTGGGGATCGTTTACGCTGGCGGCGTTCGCTGTGCGCTGGATGGCCCGGCTCCTGCAATTGCCGTTTTCGCGCTGGGTGGCGCCGGTGGCCGCGTTGATTTTTGCAGCATTGTTTTTTCTTCCGCTGCTCGGCAGATGGGGTAACCGCGTGCCGCGGCGCGCGTGGTGCCGCGCCGGTGTGCTGGCGCTCGCGGCGTATCTCGGCGCGTGTTTCTTTGCCCATCGCGCGGCGCTGGGCTTTGTGGAAGATTACGCTGCGCGGGAAAACCTCCGCGTGGACGCCATCGCTGCGATTCCTCTGCCGACCTCGCTGCTAAACTGGTCCGGGCTGATCCGCACGGCCGACGGAGTGCACTTCGCCACCATCCACCTGTTTGCGGCGCGGGCGCCGAAATTTGGATTTTCTGGCGACGCCGCAGACAATCCCTACATCGCCGCCGCCCGGCAACTGCCCGAAGTGCAGAGTTACTTTCGCTTCGCGCGATTTCCGGTGGTGCGCTTTCATGAGCGCGGCGGCGTAAACGTGGTGGAATTCGTGGACCTGCGATTCTTCGGTCGCACACGCCGCGGGCCGCAGCCGTTCACGTTTCGCGTGGTCTTCGATGCTCAGGGTGGCGTGATTTCTTCCGGATGGGCGGAGGAGTGAGGAAGAGGGCAGGGCGCAGGGTGTTGAGAAAAACCAGCAAGTGATAGCTTTCGCTTTTCGAAATTAGACTTTGGTTCTTCACCGGGTCCGGCTCAGGGGCGCGCGCGTTATGATAGAGTTGCGCTCCGCAATTCACAGGAGGATTTCCGCATGGCGCGTCGTTTCCCCTGGATTTCAACCTTCATTCTCTGCTGCGCGCTGTTTTTCACTTTCTCTCCGCAGGCGTCCACGCAAGAGGAACCGCTCCGCGAAGTCACCATCCTGTACACCAATGACTTCCACAGCGCGTTCGATTCCATTCCCGCTTACTGGATGCCGGGCACGCCCAAGCTGGGTGGAGCGGCGCAACTCGCGGCGCTCATCAATCAGGTCCGCCAGCGGGAGAAGACCGTCTTCCTTTTCGATACGGGGGACATGTTCACCGGCATGCTTTCGTTTCTCACGCGCGGCGAGGCGCTGATGGAGATGATGCTGAGCATGGGCTACGACGCCATGGCCATCGGCAACCATGAGTTCGACTACGGCAGCGAAAACTTCTCCCGGCAGATGAACCGCGTGCCGTTTCCTGTGCTCGGAGCAAACATTTTCTATAAGGGCACGAATCACCCGTACAGCCGTCCGTACACGATTCTGGAGCGCAACGGCGTGCGCCTCGGCGTGATCGGCATTATCGGAGAGGATGCACGCAGCGTCGCGCTGCCCTCGGGAATTACGGGTCTCGACTTTGCCGATCCCATCCCGGTGGTGCGCGCAGCCGTCCGTGAGCTTCGCCCGCAAGTGGACTTGATCGTGGTCCTGGCGCACCAAGGCAAGACGGGGCCCATGCAGACCGACGCGGAAGCGCATCCCGAGGTGCAGCGCGACTTCGATGAAGATGTCCGGCTGTGCGGCGCCGTCCCCGGCATTGACGTCTTCGTCGGCGGTCACGCCCATCGGGGAATCGAGAAGCCGTTCGTCCATCCGCAGACCGGCACGCTGATCGTGCAAACCTACGGCTTCGGCACGCGGCTCGGGTATCTCAAACTTCAACTGAAAGGGAAAAAGATTATTTCCCATGAAGGGGAACTCCTGAAAGTTTGGAGCGACCAGCTCACTCCCGACCCTGTGGTGGCGGCAAAGGTTGAGCTCTACAAGCAGAAGGTGGCGTCGGAAATCGGCGGCGTGGCGGGGCGGGCCAGTGTTCGCCTGGTGCGGGATTACCGCGCCGAGTCACTGCTGGGCGCGTTTGTGGCCGACGTGATGCGCACAGCGAGCGGCACCGATGCGGGCATCACGAATGCCGGCGGCCTGCGCGCCGACCTGCCGCAGGGGCCGATCACCAAAGGAAACGTGCTCGACGCGCTCCCCTTCATGAACACGGTGGTGATTTGCGAAATGACGGGAGCGCAGATTCGCGAGGTGCTGGAGCAGGGATTCACCCTCGAGCGCGGCATGATCCAGGTCTCTGGTCTCCGCGCCAGATACGATATGAGCCGCCCTTCGGGAAAGCGCCTGGTGGAGCTCTTGATTGGCGGGCGTCCTGCCGAAGACGGGCGGGTTTATCGCGTGGCGACCAACAGCTTTCTGGCGCAGGGCGGCGATCTCTACCAGACCTTCCTGCAAACAAAGCAGAGCGAGACCGGGAAACTTATTTCCATGGTGGTGATGGAATACCTGGAAAAGCAGCGGGAAGTCGGCGCGCCGGAAATGGGCCGGCTGATTCCCATCACATCGCCACCGGCTAAGCAGGACTGATTCACCGGCGCCAAGGCGAGCGGCGGCTATGAGGATACTGATTTTCAGCGATATCCACGGCGACACGCGCGCGCTGGAGCGCATCGTGGCCACGCCGGCGGACCTGTACATTTCTGCGGGGGATCTTTCCACCTTTGGCCGCGCGTTGGAGCGCTGCGGTGAGATGCTGCGGCCGCTCGGCGAAAAATTGTGGGTCATCCCGGGCAACCATGAAACCGCGGAACAGAACACCGCGTTCTGCAAGAAATTCGGGTTTGTGGATTTTCATCGCCAGGTGCGCGCGCTGGAGGGGAAAAACGGCGTGACGCAGTGGGCCGGCCTCGGCTACAGCAATCCCACGCCGTTCAATACGCCGGGGGAATTCAGCGAGGAAGAAATCGCGGAGGC
>JACOSF010000246.1 GCA_016179005.1 Acidobacteriota bacterium
AATACGGAGCTAGCGTTTCGCGGCAGGCGCAGCCGCGTCGTTCAGGACGATGAAGGCATCCACGCGCAGGCCGGGGCGCAGTTTGCGTCCGTCCTCGAGCTCGATGAGCGTTTCCAGGACTTTGGTATCCACGCGCTCCGTTGGGCGGTCGGTGAGGATGTTTTTCCGGCCCAGCAGTTCGCCGACGCGCACCACACGACCCCAGAATTTCTCGCCGCCGAAGGCATCGGCGGTGACGTAAGCGCGCTGGCCGGCGCGCACGCGGCTCACGTCGGTTTCGTCCACGTCCATGCGCACGCGCAGCACGGAGTCGTCGCCGAGGGTGAGGATGGGAATGTTGCGCTGGTCGGAAAAAGTTTCGCCTGTCTTGAGGTGCTTGCGCAGCACGACGCCGCGAAGAGGCGCGCGCACGATGGTCTTTTCGAGCAGGGCGCGGGCTTCGGCCAGGCGCGCGCGGGCGAGCTGGACATCCGCTTCCGCGCGGGTGCGATCTTCTTCGCGCGCCGCGTCGTCAATCAGGGCGTGGCGCTCGACAGCCATGTCGTAGCGGGCCTTGGCCACGCCGAACTCGCGCTCGGCGCGGTCGGCTTCTTCCTTAGCGAAGACGCCCTGCGCGTAGCCGGTCTGGCGGCGCTGCTGCTCGACGCGCGCGTTTTCCATCACGGCCTCGGTTTCCTTGATGGCGGCCAGGGCTTCGCGCCGCTCCTGCTGGCGCGCGCCGTTGATCACCCGGCGCAGTTCGGCTTCCTTAAGAGTGAGCTGGGCCTCGGCCAGCGCCACGCGCGCGCGATATTCGTCGTTCTCCAGGACGGCAAGCACTTGCCCGGCCACGACGCGGTCGCCTTCCTCGACGGAAACATCGCGCAGCTTGCCGCTTATCTCCGCGCCAACGCGGACTTCTTCGGAGATGGGTTCGACCCGCCCGGGCGCGGCAATCACGTCCAGCACCGCCGCAGCCGAAACGGCGAACGATTCCGGGCCGCCTGCAGTGGTTCGCGTGCGCACCGCAAGAGCGGTGAACCCAACAATGGAAATCATCAGTCCAATCAGTATCAACGAGCGTTTCATGTTCTCCCCCCAATTTCTCTACGCGCCGGAAACAACTAAAGGCGCGATTTCGAGTGTCGCCGCGGCCGGCGGCGAAGTTGCCACTTCCGGCGGCTTTACGATCCGCCCGTCTTCGATGTGCACCAGGCGGTCGGTGAACTGCAGCATGCGGCTGTCGTGCGTGACGATGACCACGGCCACGCCCTGCGAGTGCGCCAGGCTCCGGACGAGCTCCAAAATCCGCCGGCCTACGTGCGAGTCGAGCGCGGCGGTGGGCTCATCGGCCAGCAGGATGTCCGGCGCGCCGGCCAGTGCGCGGGCGATGGCCACACGCTGCTTCTGCCCGCCGCTCAGGTCAGCCGGAAAGACGCCGTACTTTTCGCGGATACCAACTTGCTCGAGCAAATCCATGGCGCGGCGGCGGGCGTCGCGGCCGCGGATACCTTTCAGGTCCAGCGCCAGCTCGACGTTTTCCCCCGCGCTCAGCGTAGGAAATAGGTTGAATCCCTGGAAGACGAAGCCGATGTGCCCAAGGCGAATGGCAGGAAGTTCGCGCTCGGGGAGCCCGGCCACTTCCCGGCCGCGAATGCGCACGCTGCCGGAGGTCGGTTGCAGGATGCAGCCCATGACGGAGAGCAGCGTCGTCTTGCCGCTGCCGGAAGGCCCCATTAGGAACACGACTTCGCCGGACTCGACGGCCAGGTCCACGCCGTTCAGCGCGTGGACGGCGGCCGCGCCCGGCGAGTAGGTCTTCGTCACGTTGTGGACTGCGATGGCTGCTTGCATCAGTTCTCTCCGTTGAAAATCAACTTGCACGTTCTGCCGCGCCTAGCCTTTGAACACCATGGCCGGGTCAATCCGCGTCACCTTGTTGATGGAGACGAGCGACGCGCCGATGCACATCAGCAACGTCAGGAAAAACATGGTGACGGCCAGCTCCCACGGGAACAGGATGGCCGCTCCGCCTTCCCGGCTGCCGCGCACGATGAAGACGCTGGCCACCATGCCGAGGACATAGCCCATCACCGCGCTGAGGGCGGCCTGCTGGAGGATGACGCGATAGATGTAGCCGTTGGAGGCGCCCATGGCCTTGAGCGTGCCGAACTCGCGCAGATGGTCCATCGTGGTGGCATAGATGGTCTGGGCCACGATGACAATGCCGACGACGAGTCCGAGCGCGGCGGCAAGCAGCACAGCAATGCCCGCGCCGGTGGTGAACATCCAGTAGAACTGGGTCATGCGGCTGAATTCGGCGGTGGTGTAGATGTCCACGTCGCGGAGCCGCGCGGCCAGATCGCTGCGCAGCTTCCCGATCTCAGTTCCTGGGGCGGCCTTCACCAGCAGGTAGAAGGCGCGGTCTTCGCCGAGGTCGGCAATCGTCTGCGCGTTCTTGAAGGAGGCGAAGACGTAGGGCGAGGTGGTAAAGGAGCGGATGCCCTGCGTGAATCCGACGATCCGCGCGCGGTGGCCATTGATTTCCACCACCTGGCCGAGTTGAGTTACGCCAAGCTTTTGGCGGTACAGTTCGTCCACGATGATGCCATCAGCGGACTTGAGGTCCTCCACGCGCCCCGCGGTGAGGTTCCAGGGCCCTCCCAAAGGCACGTCCGGATTCAGGCCTACGAGAACGATGCTCTCCTTCCGGCCGTTGGGGCGCTGCCAACGGCTGAATGTGAGGATGTACTTTTCCGCGATGG
>JACOSF010000126.1 GCA_016179005.1 Acidobacteriota bacterium
ATGGCTTCATCGAGCTTGCCCTCGCGCAGCGCGCCGGCAACCTGCTGGACGAAGATGCGGGACTGCTTGCGGGCGGCCCCGAACATGAGCGCGCGGTCAATCATGATGCCGACGGACCAGGCGGACATGACGAACATGACGATTACAACGATGCGGGCGGGCCAGCCCATTTTTTCCCAGAGGCTGCGCAAGTCCCAGCCCCCGGCGCCGGTGGAACCCTCCGCGAGAAAGATGAGGCCCGCGACATAGAGATTGAAAAGCATTGGGTATGTTCCTCCTTCGAAGTACTCAGAGTTTCAAAACGGCGCGTGCCGTGGGCTGCGGGACCCGTAAAGGAGACCGCCGCCGGACAATGCGCATCCGGGCGAACTAGCCGCCCAGCGAGAAAACAACATCTACAGTCGTATCCACCTCGACGGGCTCGCCATTCAGCAGCGTGGGCTGATAGCGCCACTGGCGAACGGCATCGAGCGCGGACTGCACGAGCAAGGGGTGGCCTTGAACAACTTCGAGCTGAATCACCGAGCCGTCCTTGGCGATGATGGCGTGCAGCCGCACGGTGCCGGAAATACGCGCCTGCTTAGCCAGCGGCGGGTAAACCGGGCGAACCATGTTGATGAGCTTGGCCTGCTGAACGTTTCCGCCCTGGCGAATGCGCGCAGGCGCGGCCTTGGGCGGCGGGGGCAGGTTGGAACCCACGATGCCACCGATGATGCCGCCGAGCACGCCACCGGATTGTCCGCCGGGGATGCCGCCGGGCACGCCGCCGACCACGCCCCCGCCCATGTCAGGAGGCATTTCCTCTTCCTTGATCATGGTGACCTGCTTGGGAATGGAGGTAGGGGCCTGGAGCTTGCCGGACTGCATCAGGCGGGCCATGGGGCGAACCACGCGCTGCACGGGAGCAGCCGCCGGGGGAGGAGGAGGCGGAGGCGGCGGCGGTGCGACGAGAAAAGTGGTGAGCATGGCTTTGGGCAGCGCCTCGGTGTAAATCAGCGGAATGAGAATCATGACTCCGAGGAGCAGCATTTGAAACACGGTGGAGATGAAAACCGTGAGGCCGGTTTTCGTCTTCATGCCCGCGGGTGAACATTCAATCAGATCGTCGAACATCGTATTACCCTCCCCAAACTACCGTTTTCCCGCCGTAGCCAAACGGCTCTTTGAATCACCCGGCGCGGCGCGGCCGCCGGATGAAGGGACGGAAGCGGGCGCGGCGTGCAGGCCGCGCCAACGATACCAGAAGACCACAGTCGGGACGGCAATCCCGATACTGGAATAAGTACCTACCACAATTCCTACCGTGAGGGCAAAGGCGAAACTGCGCAAAACGTCGCCGCCCATGAGGAAGAGTACCAGAACGGTGATGAAGGTCAGACCGCTGGTAAGAATAGTCCGGGAGAGGGTCTGATTGATGGAGCGGTTCACAATTTCGTCGAAGGAATCGCGGCGCATGAGCCGCACGTTTTCGCGGATGCGGTCGAAAACGACGATGGTGTCGTTCATCGAATAGCCCACCAGGGTCAAGAGTGCGGCAATCACCGTCAATGAAATCTCAAAATTGAACAACGAAAAGAAACCCAAAGTGATGAGGACGTCATGAAAGACGGCCAAGACCGCGGCAGAACCGTACACCCACTCGAAACGAAACGCAATATAAACCAGCATGCCGGCGAGGGCGTAGAGCGTGGCAAGAATGGCCTGGGTGCGGAGTTGCGCGCCGACCTTGGGGCCGACGATTTCGACGTTGCGCACGGCGAACTGTCCGGTGAAGAACGACTCGCGCAGAGCGGAGAGGACGCGGTCGTCCACGCCGGTGGCGGATTTGAGGTCGGCGAGATTGGTGACGAGGCCGCTGCGCTCCTTGTCGCGGAAATCGGTGATGGCGTGTGCCAGCTCGGTATAGCGGTCGGCGGAAGCAGTGGGGCCGAGCCCGAGGACGTCGCGGCGTGCGAGGAAGTCGGCGAGTGTGGAGGTGTTCGCGGCGTTGAAGTCCTGCTTGCCGGATTCCGCCGAGCCGAAGGTGGCGTGCAGCACGTCGAGGATAGCGGCTCTGCCGGCGCCGAGATCCACGTCGCCTTCCCCTTTTTGTTCCAGACCGATGACCACTTCGTTGGCGTTGGGGCGAGCGAGATCCTTCACTTCCTGAATGGTGCTTTCGCCGAGGCCGCGATTCTTCAGGGCGGTGCGGAGCTTGTCGAGCGGAGGCTTCTGCGCGAAACGGACATAGACGAGAGTGCCGCCGCGGAAGTCAATGCCGTAGCGAATGCCGCCCTTGAGGGCGATGGAGGTCCAACCAGCGGCCAAGAGAAGCAGCGAAAGAGCGATGAACCACTTGCTCTTGCCGATCCAGTTGATGTTCGGTGCGTGAAACAGTTCAATCATGCCGAGTCCGATCCAGTTGGATAGACACCGGAAGCGCCCGGATAGTTCCCGGGAGCCCGGAGTCGGAAGTGGCGAGTGCCTAGTGGCTAGAACCCGCCGGTTCCGCAAGCTTGCCGGACAGGCTGGAAAGCCTGTCCTACGGCGGCGGCGTAAAGCCGCCGCACTCCAAAAGGGCGGGGCTAAAGCCCGCCCCTACAAATCTAAATGCTCAGTTCGGCCTGGCGGGACATGCGTCCGAGGTGCCAGCCGAAAATGGTCCGCGAAACGTAGATCGCGGTGAACAGGTTCGAAATCAGACCGATGACCAGGGTGACGGCAAAGCCGCGCACCGGGCCGGTGCCGAACATAAAGAGAAAAATGCAGGAGACCACGGTGGTCACGTGGGTGTCCACGATGGTCAGGAAGGCGCGGTCGAAGCC
>JACOSF010000265.1 GCA_016179005.1 Acidobacteriota bacterium
CCATGCTCAGGCTGTATTGGTGATCGCTCGCGATCGGCTTCAGAAATTCCTGCACAATGCTGTAGTGCCGGAACGGTGCGCCGCCAAAATACGCGAGCATTCGCTGCATGGCTTCCATGCCGAGCTTTCCAAGGAGTTGCGGATCAACTGCGCCCTCGGCATAAGTCACCACAAAAAGAGGCACCGGCCCGATGAACTTTTCGAAAACAACAGCCGGCCCCATCACAATCTGCGAGTCCGCCAGCGCGTAGAAATCGGCAGCCTCCGCCGTCACGCTGCCGGTTGCCGGCGGCACCGCCGGCGCCAGCGTGGAAAATACCGGCCAATCTTTCGGTCCTTCTACGTGCAGGCAGATAGGCTGTTCTTCCTGTCCTTCGATGAACGCAAAAACGGAGTATCCGAGCAGGCCGGCATATTTCGGCCGGAACTTGGATGCATCTCCGCCATTCAGCACCTCGCGCTCCATTTGTGCCAGGTCAACTTCATACGCAACACGCCGCAGCTTTGCTCCCGCCTTTCCGAGTGTCCAGCGCGGCCCATCTTTTCGCTCGACGGGCAGCGCCTCGTCCTCCGCTCCGTACGCTTTCAAGTCCCCTACAAACCGGTCATAAGGTTGCTCGCCGTATCCCATGGGGATCGCGCGCGGCATGATCAGCGTCTGCGGCGTCGCCAGCGGCGCCGGCAATTCCATACTGACGCGAATTCGGCTCTCGCCCGCGCGTGCGTACTGCACTCCATACGTGATCCGCTCCTGCGCGCCCGTCACAACGGGCGCAGTCACAACGGGCGCAAAGAGGAGCGCAACGAAAACAATGGCTCGCCGTTTCATGCGGCACCCCGCGTGGCTTCAAGTTCCGGATGGCGTCCGACCATCCACTCCCGCACTGCTCCGTTCACTTGGTCCAGCTTCCCCGCAAAAAAGTGGTCCGCGCTTTCGACAACCACCAGCCGCTTGGGATCCGGCAGCGTCTCGATCAGCTGTCGCACGTTTTCCTGCGATCCAAACTGGTCCAGCCCGCCCTGCACGAATAGTTTGGGCTTGCCGCACGTCTTTAGGAAGGACAGATCGAAATTGTCGGCGGGCAGCCCCAGTCCCACGAGTTCCGCCACGCGCTCGTCGCCGCATCCCACCCGCAGGCCCACCGACGCGCCAAAGCTGAAACCCGCGAGCAGGATCGGAGCGCCGGAAAATGTCTCCGCCAGGAAATCAATTGCCGCGCGCACGTCGTCCCTTTCGCCCCGGCCACCGTCGTGCTTCCCCTCGCTCATTCCCGCGCCGCGAAAGTTGAATCGCAGCACGGGCAGGCCCAGCCTGTGCAGCATCTTCGCCACCTGGTACACCACTTTGCTGTGCAGAGTCCCGCCATACAGGGGATGCGGATGGCACACCACTGCGGCCAGCCGGGCCATCTCGCTCTCCGGCCGCGTCCATAGGGTTGCCTCCAGCCGCCCGGCGGGCCCCTTCAGAAAAAGTCGCTGATGAAAGACTTCTGCCATCAAAGAAAAAGACGGGCTACCTGCCCGCCCTCATCTGCTATGCACCTTCTTGCCATGCTAGGGCGCGCTGCGCTTGCGGTCAAGTTGCGCGAGCCCCTGGGCCCTGAAACTGGGTGAAGTGGCCTCGACCGGGCGGCCCCGCATGCCGGTCAACTCTGGAAACTCCCAGGTTTGCACACTTGCGGCGCGTCCGCTTCAATGCTAATTTTGGCCGACGAGTATAATGTCCACCCTGGGAGTACCCATGCAAACGGGAATGGAACGGCGAGCATCACCGCGCTTCATGATGTCTTTGCCCGTTCAGGTCCAATACGAAAGCGACGCCATGCGCATCGAGCATCGTACCGTCACTCGCGATGTCAGCTTTCGGGGACTTTACTTTCTGGCGGAAGCTTCCTTCCGGGCCGGCTCGCCCATCGAATTCATCCTGACCCTGCCCAAGGAAATTACCATGGCCGGCGACGTCCATATTCGCTGCCATGCCCACGTGGTGCGCGTCGAGGAGCATGACGTGGCACGCGGTGTCGCCGCGCACATTGACCGCTACGAGTTCCTGCCCGGCCCTATGTGACCCCGCAGGGCGGGGCGCAGACGACGCGGTGGAACCCGTTCACCCCGCGTGTTTCTCCGGCTCATCTTCCCCCTTAGCTGCTGTAAGTTTTCGCCACTCTTTCGCGGTAGAATGGGTTTCTTCTGCCAAGCAGGGAGGATGTATGCCGACTTACGATGCCGAATCGGCGCTCGCCGAACTGAACGAAGAGGCGCTGCTGCCTCATCCTGTCCGGTTGCGGGACTTGCTCCTCCGCGCCAAACTCGATCCCGATACCGCCGTGGAGCTGAACCGCGCTTTCCAGAGCTATCTGTCCCATTTCGGCGAAGCGCAGAGAATCGCTGGCAGCATCCTGGAAAAACTGGCGCACGCCCAGCCGAAAGCTTCCTGATGCCGGACGAAACACAGTGGTCCGGCGCCGCTCACGAGTGCGCTGCCGGCACGAAGGAACGTAGCGCATGACGCTTTCGCGCCAGACTCTGCTCATCGATGCGGACGACACCCTCTGGGAAAACAACGTCTTCTTCGAACAGACGATTGAGAGCTTTGTTTCCGCGCTTGAGCCGCTGGGCTATCCCCGCGACTACGTCCGCCGCATCCTCAACGAGACCGAACGACGCAACGTCCGCCAGCACGGCTACGGCGTGCGCAGCTTTGGACGCTCTCTGGAAGACACCTATCTGAAGCTCGCCGGCAGCATGGCTCGCCGCGACACCCTCGGGCAGATCGCCAGCATGGTGCGCGAGCTGGAACGCGTCCCACCCAAAATCCTCGATGGCGTCCCGGAAACGCTTGCTTATCTGGCGGGCCGCCACCGCCTCATCCTGTTTTCCAAGGGTGAGCCGGCCGAGCAAGCGGGCAAAGTGGAGCGCTCCGGCCTGCAATCATTTTTTGAAGCCATCGAAATCGTCTCTGAAAAAAACGCGGGGGCCTATGAGCGCGCCGTGGACCAGTTCCGCATCGTGAAGGCCGCTGGCTGGATGGTCGGCAACAGCCCGCGCAGCGACATTAACCCCGCGCTCGACGCGGGGTTGAACGCTGTCTTCATTCCGCACCCGGATACCTGGGAGCTGGAACATTCCGAGCTGCGCAGCGGCGTCGGCAAAATCGTCATCGTGCAGACCTTCCGCGATCTCCGCGAACACTTCTAATTCGCGCGGTGGCGGATTGTTGGCCTCTTGCCCGCTTTCCGTTGTGCTACTGTATTTGCTTCTGTAAGCACGTCCCGATGGTCGCCCGCGTCCGTGGAGAAATGTTTTGCCGATGGATTGGCGCAATGAATTCGCTGATTTCGCAGACGTCGCGTACTTGAACGTCTCGACGCAAGGGCCAGTGCCCCTGGTGGCGGCGCGCGCCGCACAAGTGGCGATCGAGTGGAAGAAATCGCCGCACACGATTCCGCAGGAAACGTATTTCGGTCTCCCTGACCGCGTTCGCGCGCTGCTGGCACGGCTGATCAACGCCGCGCCAGAAGAGATTGCCATCACCACCGGCGCCAGCAGCGGCCTGCTGGCTGCCGCGCAGGCCATCGCCTGGCAACCCGGGGATGAAATCCTCATCGCGCGCGGCGAATTCCCCGCGCACTCCGCCACGTGGATTCCGCTCGCGGAGCGCGACGCCCTCTCTGTAAAGATCGTCACGCCTGCCGGGCGGTTTCTCGCGGCCGATGACCTGATCGCGCAACTCGGCCCGCGTACGCGCCTGGTTTCCGTGAGTCTGGTGCGCTTCGACGACGCCAGCCTGCTCGATGCGCAGCGCCTGGCCGCCGCGTGCCGCCGCTCCGGCGTTTATGTTTTGCTGGACGTCTCCCAGTGCGCCGGCGCGATGCCCATGGATGTCCGCGCCCTCGGCGCTGATTTCCTCGTCTGTGCCGGTTACAAGTGGCTGCTCAGTCCTTACGGCACCGGATTCCTCTGGGTCCGCGGCGACCTGATTGACCAGTTGCGTGTTGCCCCTTTCTATTGGATGGCCGTCGAAGGTGCGGCCAATTTCCACTCGCTCCCTCTCGCTGGCATGAAGCCTGCTCGCGGCGCTCGCCGTTGGGACTCGCCCGAAACCGCCAGCTTCTTCCATCTTGCGGCGATGGAAGCCGCACTCGAATTTCTTCTTCGCGTGGGCGTGGAAAACATCTGGACTCACAACGCTGTGCTGATCGAATCACTCATCGAGCGGTTGCCGCGCGACACTTGCGTTCTGGCCAGCCCCGCCGATGCCGCAACCCGCGGACCCTTCGCCTGCTTCGCTGCGCGCTCGTCCGAGAAAACGCAGGCCTTGTATCAGAAATTGTCGGCGGAAAAAATAATTGTTGCTCTGCGGGAAAACGCCATCCGCGTTGCGCCGCATCTCTACAACGCGCCACGCGATATCGATCGCCTCATCTCTTCGATTTCGGTGTAGGACAGGCTTTCCAGCCTGTCCTCCCAGAAAGTAATTATGGAATCTCAAGCCACTTCCTGGCCACGCGTCGCCGTTTTCGGTGCTGGTGCTGTGGGGTGCTATTTCGGCGGAATGCTCGCGCGCGCCGGCGCTCCGGTGACTCTGATCGGCCGCCCCGAACATGTCGAAGCCATCCAGCGTGACGGCCTTTTCATGGACAGCATCCGTTTTCAGGAGAGTGTCGCCGTTTCCGCCACCACGGACACAGCCGCCGCGCGGGATGCCGCGATCGTGCTCTTTTGCGTCAAGACTCTGGACGCTGACGATAGCGCGCGCAGTCTCGCGCCGCACCTTTCGCCCGATGCGATCGTCGTGAGCCTGCAGAATGGCGTGGACAACATCGAACGCATTCGTGCCGCTTCCGGCATTGTTGCGCTTCCCAGTGTGGTGTACGTGGCCGCGGCGATGTCCGGGCCCGGACGCATCAAGCATTCCGGCCGCGGTGATCTCGTCCTCGGCCGCTCGCCACAGGATTCTGCGCAGCGTGTCGTCGATTGTTTTACGCGCGCCGGCGTACCTTGCCGCATCTCGGAAAACATTGACGGCGATCTCTGGGCCAAGCTGGTCTGGAATTGCGCCGGGAATGCCATCACCGCGCTCGGCCGCGCCAGCTACGGGCAGATTGCGCAGAGTGAATTAGCCCTGCAAGTTTTTCTGACGGCCGCCAACGAAACCATGGCTGTTGCGCGCGCCGCCGGAATCCGTCTGCCGCCCGTAGATCTTGCCCATGCCAACGTCAAGCTCGCGCGCGATCTCGGCAACGCCACGTCCTCCACCGCGCAGGATGTTCAGCGCGGCAAGCGCACCGAAATTGATTCCCTGAATGGATACGTGGTGCGTCGCGGCGCCGAGCTCGGCGTGCCTACACCCGTCAATTCCACCCTGACCGCTCTCATTAAGCTCCTGGAAAATTCGAAGAGCTGAAATAGGGAAAGTCCGTCCGCGTTTTTACCGGTCACCAAGTACAAAACATATTCAGAAGCGCGCCGGCACTCGGAAGGGGATGGTGACTACAGCTTCCAGCTCGACCGGCTCGCCGCGGCGCTCGGCGGGCCGGAATTTCCACCGCGCCAGTGCTTCCATGGCGTTCTGATCCAGCCGCGGCTCGATGCCTTTTACCAGCCGGATGCTGTCCACCGAGCCGTCCTTGCGGATGATCGCGTACAGAATCACGTCGCCTTGCACCCGCGCGCTGACCAGCGCCGGCGGATATTTCGGATCCACTTTGCGCAGCGGAACGGGGCCCGACAGATCCGTCAGGAGATCCGCGCGCGGGGCTACCAGCGGGCCGCCCCGCTTTTTCACTTCCTCTGTCAGCTCCGCGAACTGCAGCACCCAGCTTCCTGTGGCGCTGGCCATGTTGGGAGCGTTCACATTGAGCGTGTAAATCCGCTTCGGCCCGAGAATTGTTTCCGGTGGTGCCCCCGGCTTCAAGGCTTCAAACGCGGGCGATGGTTTTGTCCTGTTAGGCTCCGGAGTCGCTGGTGTCGCACGAAGAATAGAATGTTCCGGTCGCGGGGTCGCAGGGATGGGCCGGTCAGGTCTCAGGTCCGCTGTTCCCGAGCCGCCCAGCCCGCTCGACGAGGCCGCTTTGTTGGGATCTCCCCCCGTGATGCTGATTCCAGCTGGTCCCATGCCTGCGCCCGGCTGGGTTGCGGCTCCGCTGCCCATTCCGCCGGGACTTCCAGCGCTACCGCCTGTGCCGCCGGTAGAGCTCTCCGTCGCGCTTGGATTTCCTCCCGGCACGCCGGGCTGTGTTCCCTCCGGCGAAATCAGAATCCGGGCGGAGAGATTGCCGGCGGGAACTTCCACAACGGGCGCTGGCGGCGCCGGCGTGGCCGAAAGCGCGAGAATGTTCTTCGCGCCCGCCTCGCCCCCGTTTGGACTCGGTGCGATCTCGGGCGCCGGATCCACTTCGTTCATTGCCGTGCGTGATCCCGCCCTGGCTACCGCGGTCGGCGCGATTTCCAGCTTTGGGCGGGCAATCGAAACCGCGCTGGGCGCGAGGTTCAAGTCTCCGGCCAGCCGCTGTTCGGCCGGAACGATTGGCGCGGCGGCTGCCGGCAGCGGTCGTCTCGCTTCTTTTCGCCTTAGCCGCGACATCCTGAGTGTGAGTTTCGGCCGTGGCGGCTGTGCCGGCTGGTTCCATTGCACAATGTTGGGGAGCGCGGGCAGGATTTTCGGTGCTTCCGGAGGCGAATCGGGTTGAATCAGAGTTTGCCGGGGATGCGTGGGCCGCGCCGGGGCAGAGAGAATGATCTGCCGCGGATGAAAGGCATCGGCACCTTTCGGAGGCAGCGGCTTGTTCTTCACGCCCGGCGGGCTAGGCTGCCTCGCTTTCTTGGGTGGCAAAGCCGGTGCAACAAGCGGCGGCAGATCCCGCGGCGGCGTGTACCACGTCACTTCAATCCGCGGATATTCCTGCTGGGGCCTGGTCTTGGTCGCAAACCAGACCCAGAAGGGAACATTGACGTTGAAAAGGATGAAGTGCCAAAGCACCGATGCCAGCAAGGCTCTGGTGGGGAGGTTGGTTGGCACCCACGCGTCGCGGAAGAATGGCCCTTGCGGCCAGCCCCGCGGCGGCGCCGGCCCATAGAGAAGCGTGCGGAAGCTGCTCCAGAACACGCTGGCCGGCGATTCCCACACCACGCTGAGTTGCGGCTCG
>JACOSF010000266.1 GCA_016179005.1 Acidobacteriota bacterium
CGCGGCAACCATTCCCGCCGTGGCCAACGCCATTTATGATGCCGTCGGCGTGCGCATCAACTCGCTTCCTATCACGCCGGAAAAAATCCTCGCCGCGCTGCACGAAAAAGAAAAACACAAGGCCAATGTAGGGGCGAGCTTCAGCTCGCCATCTGCTTCATCTTTATCTGACGGTTCAAACGGCGGTGCCCGATGACGATGGGGGCCTTCCGCCTCGAGCGTCCGCGCAGCGTCGCTGACGCCGTCAGCATCCTCGCGGCCCACGGCCCGGATGCGATGGTTGTCGCGGGCGGCACCGACGTTGTGCCCAATCTCCAGATGAAGCTTTTCGCGCCCCGCGTCCTCGTAGACATCAAATCGCTCGCGAAAGTCAGCCAGCTCGCTGCGATGGAGTGGTCGCCTGAGAACGGCCTGCGCATCGGCGCGCTCGCCACTTTGACCACCATCTGTGAATCGCCCCTCATTCAGGAAAAGTTTCCCGTGCTCGCCCGCGCCGTGGCCACCATCGCCGGACCGTTGCAGCGCAACATGGGCACGATTGGCGGCAACCTCTGTCTCGAAACGCGCTGTCACTGGTACAACCAGTCCGGCTTCTGGAGAAAATCCCTCGGCGGCTGCTTGAAACTGAAAGTCCCGGATGCTTTTGCGGGAAAGGATGGGCCGATTTGTCACGTGGCCCCCGGCGGCAAGTTCTGCTGGGCCGCGTGGTCAGGTGACGCCGCGCCAGCACTGCTCACGCTTGACGCTGAACTCGAAATCGCCGGACCCGCGGGCGCGCGGCACATCCCGCTCGCGCAGTTCTACAAAAACGACGGCATGGACCGCATCGCGCTCGGCCGCGATGAATTGCTCACCGCCGTCCGCGTTCCCGCGCGTATGGCCGGACGCCGCGGCAACTACCACAAACTGCGCGTGCGCAATTCGATTGATTATCCGCTCGCCGGCGTGGCTGTTTCCATGGACGTGGATTCGCGCGGCGTCTGCCGCGACGCGCGCCTCGCACTCACGGCCGTCAATCCCGCGCCGCTGCTGGTGAAGGAAGCGGGCGAATCACTGATCGGCCAGGCGGCTTCGCCCGAATTGATTGACCGCGTCGCGCAGCAGGCCATCCGCACGGCCAAGCCGCTCACCACGTCTGGCTCCACGCCCGTCTATCGCCGCGACATGGTCCGCGTCTTCACCCGCCGCGCTTTGGAAGAAGCTTGGCGTGGCGGGTCGTAGCGGCGGCCTTTAGGCCGGCACGTTGCTTGGTTTTCAACTATTGACTATCAACGATCAACTGTCGACTATGATCTGACACCTGTCACCTATGCCCATCATCGACATTCACATTCACATCCAGCCGCTGCACATGTTCAAGCCCCACGCGCTCGAACTCATCAAGCGCGGCCGCAAGAACTTCGAATTCATCGAAAAGGTTTCCTCTGACCCCGCCGCCTTTCTGCAGTTCCTCGACGAAGTCGGCGTCGAGCGCGCCGGCCTGATCAATTACGTCAGTCCCGAAGTCATCGGCTTCCCGCCCGAGGTGAACGACTGGATCGCCAACTACTGCAAAGCCGACCCGCGCCGCCTGCTGGCCTTCGGCTCGGTGCATCCGAAATACGTTGCCGATGCCGGCGCGGAGGTGGACCGCCTGAAAAAACTCGGCATTCGCGGACTGAAGATTCATCCTTCACATCAAGTCTATTCTCCCAACGCCTATCGCGACGGCTGGGGCCCGCTGGCTGCTGTGTACGAGCGCGCCTCCGCCAACGCTCTGCCCGTGATGATTCACACCGGCACGTCCATTTTTCCCGGTGCGCGCAACCTCCACGCTCAGCCCATGCTTGCCGACGACGTTTCCGTGGATTTCCCAAACCTCGTCGTCATTCTTGCGCACGGCGGCCGCCCGCTGTGGATGAACGAGGCCTTTTTCCTCGTCCGCCGCCACAAAAACATGTACATGGACATTTCCGGCATTCCGCCGCAGAAGCTGCTCGAATATTTTCCGCGTCTCGAAGAAATTGCCGACAAAGTCCTGTTCGGCACCGACTGGCCGGGCCCCGGCGTTCCCGACGTCCGCGGCAACATCGAAAAATTCATGGCCGTGCCGCTTTCCGACGCGGCCCGCCGAAAAATTCTTTACGACAACGCCGCAAAGCTGTTTCCGGTGTAAGTGCGCTTTTGTGGGACAGGCTTTCAGCCTGTCCAGCACGGTGTAAAGCTGTTGCCCGTCATGTCGGGCTTGTTTCCTCGTCCGCCGGAGCTTCCTCGAATATCTCCACAAGACCCTCGGCGAAACATTCCGCCCCTGCCCGCTCCTGGCGCAGTACGTCCGCGCAGGCCGCTTGGGCCGCCAATCCGGCCGCGGCGTTTACGATTATTCTGCGTAGCGCCGCAGGCTGCTTCCTGCCGGACTGGGGCACAGGGGCCTTCCGCACATTGCGCTCGATTTCTGATAAGAAATATGACTTGACACAATAATGTCAAAAAGCTATTATTGAACGGCTCACGCTTTCGGTGTGTTCGATTCCGGGCGCCGCCCGCGTCAGTGTGCTTCATTGGGAGGTTCTCCAAAGATGCGATGATGCCCCATGATCCCCCATCATCGCGATCATCGAATCGGGCAACTCCTTCCGGATCAACCGGTTGACGATGTCGATGATGTGGGGGGGGGGTAGGATCTGGTGATTCTGGAGCGGCTCACCGCTGCCGCTTTGGCAATGTGGAAGGAAGTGTGAAGGTCGAGAGCAGGGAGTCAATGGCCTCACGAGTTCCTGACTTCTTGACTTCCTGACCTCTTGACCGCC
>JACOSF010000267.1 GCA_016179005.1 Acidobacteriota bacterium
CGGATTCCACGCGTAGATGGCGAGCGTGATATTCCTGCCACCAGAGTAGCGTACCCAACCTGCGAGCATCCCCAGCACGAGCAGGTCTGCGAGCAGGGACGGAAGCTTGAACGCCACCGGTCCGGGAAGAAAGCGGACCCCAAACCGCCAGAGCAACTCGGAAAGCGGCGGGTAGATGGTGGGGATGTCACGGCCAGGGACGGCGTTCCAATTTGCATCGCGCAGGGGAGCAAGACGCGGGTCGTCCGGGCGGACGGAATAGGGATTGAAGCCAGCTTGCTGGACGCGGCCCTCCCAACGGTAGCGCTGGATATCATCGGACAGCGTCGGGACAAGAGGAAACAGCGCCAGACGGAACAGCAGCGCGCCAAGCAAGATGAGCCAGAAGGCAGCCGGAGCGTCGTCTGATGCTTCGAAGAAATAAAGTGCCAGCAGGTAGATGGCTCCCGCAGCAAGCCCGATGGCAATGGTCTCCACGACGTAGAGCTTCAGGTCGCCAAGCCGCCGGAGGCCTTCGAAGAGAAGACCAAGCACGACGAGGCAAAACGAAGCAAGGAGCACCTGGCGCGGCGCCAGAGATTTCTGTAAAGCGATTTCAAGGGAGCGCAAACGGTCTAGCATTCATTTCCAATGCAAGCATTTCCAATGCAAGCATCTCCGATGCAAGCAGGAGCAGATGAGTGGTGTGGTGGGTACATAACTTCGCGCTTTTCATTCAGCCGGGACAAAACCCGGTGCAGAACTATTTCCGCAAGCTGGTCGGTCCGGACCCCTTCCGCGGGCTCTACCATTTGAACTCGTTCGACCTTGCGGTGATGATCCCGTACTTTCTGGTGCTGGCCGTGCTGGCGATGTACGGACTGCACCGCTACTGGCTCGTCTTCCACTATTTCAAATACAAGCACAATGTGCCCGGCGCGCCGCCCGCAGTTGCCGATGGTTCGGCTTCGCTCACGACAGGGTGGCCCAAGGTTACCATACAGCTCCCCATCTTCAACGAACGGTACGTGATCGACCGGCTGGTGGATGCGGTGGTGAAATTCGATTATCCGCGTGAGTTCATGCAAATCCAGGTGCTGGACGATTCCACGGATGAGACGCGTGAAATCGCACGAGCTTGCGTGGAACGGCACCAGGCGCTGGGGGTGCCCATCCAATACCTGCACCGCACCAACCGCGCCGCCGGCTACAAGGCCGGAGCGCTCGAAGAAGGCTTGAAAACGGCCACGGGTGAGTTCATCGCCATCTTCGACGCGGATTTTCTTCCGCCACCGGATTTTCTGCGCCGCACGCTGCCGTATTTCCTGGCGCCGAGCGCGATGGCTGCCGACCCGTCGAAGATCGGGATGGTGCAGGCGCGGTGGACATATCTGAACAGCCGCTATTCGAAATTGACAGAGATCGAGACCATCCTGCTGGACGGGCACTTCGTGATCGAACACGGCGCGCGCTCGCGCCGCGGCACATTCTTCAACTTCAACGGCACGGCCGGCACATGGCGCCGCGCGGCAATCGAAGACGCCGGCGGGTGGGAACACGATACGCTCACCGAGGACACCGACCTGTCTTACCGGGCACAGCTCCGCGGCTGGAAGTTTCTCTACCTGCCGGAAATTGAATGCGTTTCCGAGTTGCCGGTGGAGATGAACGCGTTCAAGGCGCAGCAGGCGCGCTGGGCGAAGGGGCTGATCCAGGTGGCAAAGAAGATTTTGCCGCGCGTGTTTCGCTCCGACCAGCCGTGGCACATCAAGGCCGAAGCGTTTTTCCATCTGACGGCGAACATCAGCTACCCGCTGATGATCCTGCTCTCCACCATGCTGCTACCGGCGATGATCGTGCGGTTTTACCAGGGCTGGTTCCAGATGCTGGTGATTGATTTGCCGCTGTTCCTGGCCTCGACGTGCTCGATTTCGAGCTTTTACCTGGTGGCGCAGCGCACGCTGCATCCGAAAACGTGGAAGCGGACATTTCTCTATCTGCCATTTGTGATGGCGCTGGGGATCGGCATCGCAGTGCGCAACGCGCTGGCGGTGATGGAAGCGCTCGCCGGCAAGCAATCGGAATTTGTGCGGACGCCGAAATACCGGATCGAAGGACAGAAAGACAACTGGGTGAAGAAAGCGTATCGCAAGCCGTCAGGCGTGATTCCCTACCTGGAAGTTTTGCTCGGAATCTATTTCGCAGTGACAGTGCTGTACGCCATCCAGAACGAAAACTATGCGACGGTGCCGTTCCTGCTGCTGTTTGTGTGGGGCTATCTGTACACGGGATTGATGTCGCTCGGGCAAGGCTACTTCGAGCGGCTGCGCTTCAAGGTGGAGCCACCGGAAGAGCTCACGCCGCGAGCCGCATCAAGCGGCGCGCCG
>JACOSF010000268.1 GCA_016179005.1 Acidobacteriota bacterium
TGCAGAGGAATCGGAGGGGCCTAATTCCCTGCTCTGCGACACTCTACTTGGTGAACAGTCCTTCGCGGAGCTGGTCGCGCCCCACAAAGGTCTTCGACGAGCGGAAGGCACTGAAGAGATTGAGCAGTTCGCGGTTCTGCAAAGCGCGCTGCGGCACCAACGGCGCGGCGGCCGGCGTGAGATCCAGCGTCTGCCCATCCACAACGCGATAACGGAGGAACTGCTCCGGCATTCTGCTGTGGAATACGGCCAGCAGCACGCCGCCCGGCCGCAGCATCGAGTAGAGTCTCGAAACCACGCGCGGGAGCAGTTCGCCTTCCAGATAATCAAACGCGTCCCAGGCCAGGACGGCGTGAAAGGTTTCTTCTGGATAGCTCAGATTGGCGTCCAGAAAGGCCTGCGCCAGCGATGCCGGGTCCAGGGCCGCCGCAGTCCCCGCGGGCGCATGGCGCAGCCGCTCCTCCTCCGCGTTCAGGTGCGACTTCCAGGAGCGCAGCACGTCTTCCGAGTACACCTTGAAACCCTTGCCGGTAAAAAAGCTCACCGTGGACTGCGACACCGGCCCCAAGTCGAGCAGGTGGCCGCGCTCGACGTCGGCCACGCTGGCCCCTGCGGCGGCCGCTTCCTTCCCTGTCCGTGCTTTGCTCATCAGGTTCATCGGTCAGCGTGCGGGCTCACTTGCCACCACTTGAACCGGGCGATAATCTTTTCGCTCCACTCGCGGCACGGCCGTCTCGAATCCCGAAGTCTCGGGACGGGACGCGGCATCGGCGACCGGCTGTGCCATTTCCACATGTCCGTGGAAAACCGCACCCTCTTCAATCACCAGCCGCGGCGTCTCGATGTCTCCAGTCACATGACCGGAGCATCGAATCACCAGGCGCTGGCGCGCCCGCAGGCTTCCCTCGAGCCGCCCCTCCACGATAATTTCGCCGGCGTCAACTTCGGCGGTCACGCGGCCGTTGGCGCCAATGGTGACGCCAGCGCCGGAGACACGGATTTGCCCCTCGAATTCCCCGTCAATGCAGACGTCTTCGCGTCCGGAAAGCTCGCCCTTCACCGCTACGGCGCGACCGAGCATGGTCTTCACGGCACGGGGTTCCGCCGGCGGGGCGGGAGCGGGGCGCTCGAATGCCGCGGGAGCCGGAGGGGCCAGCGGCTCGGGAGAAGAAAACGGTGGCTTCGTCTCACTGGTTTTGCGCCACATGAGGACCTCCAAAGGAGAATTCCAAAGCCGCCCTGCGGGTGTACCCGGGGACTGGACCGGGGAGGCTGGGGCCGGAAATATACTACAAACCGCGCGTCCAGCGAATCATTTCCATGATCGCGAGAAGGCTCAGCGGGGCGCGGGGGCAGGTATCGGCACCGTCAAAGGCAAAGGCGATTGATTGTTTGGCGCGTCTGGCTCGTTGAGGCCGCGCTGCGCGGATTCCGTGTTGCGCGTCTCCCAGATGGCCACCGGATAGGCGCCCAGCTCGAGGAAAAAAATCTTCAGGCCGCTGCGCGAGCGCCACCATCGCGCCGGGGTGTACCCCGCGTCGCGCGCGGCGATGGTGCGTACGTCCGCCGAATCGCGGAACACGCGCGTGTAGATGTGTCGCGCGCGGCGGGTGTGATAGTTCGAGGTCACCACCAGCACGCGGCGCCAGTGCTGGCGGTCCGTTAGACGGCGGAGCAGCACGGCTTCCTCGCGCGTGTTTGCGGCAAAGCTCGGCAGCCGAATGATCGCGCTGGAGGGCACCCCGCGATCCGTCAGGTCGTGCTGCATCAGTTCGGCCAGGCTCGCGTACGGCCGCAAGAAGCGGCCGCTGGCGACGATCCGCGGCGCCCAGCCTTCGCGGTACAACTCCGCGGCGCGTGTGGCGCGGTCCGCCGGATAGTTGTCGTCGCCCAGAAGAAAGATGGCGTCAGCTTTTTCCGGCTGGTCCTCGACCACCCAGAATTCCCCCACCGTGCGCAGCAGCGGCTCACGCAACACATAGATCACCGCCACGACCGCGAGGATGAAGGTCCAGCTCAGCAATTTTAGGATGACGCCGCCACGCTGGCGGTGAGCGAGGGAGGCGGCGTTGTGCGGACGGCTCATGGATTGGGGTCGATGCGGCGCAGCTTGTCAGCGGCCTGCTCCGGCAACATGGTGTTGAAGTACACCTCTTTGATGCTGTACGACTTGCTGCGCGTCTCGACAATCGGCAGGATTTCGATGTGCCAGTGATAATCTTCGGCGATGGTGCGCCAGTAATCGCTCAGCTCGCCTTTGGTTTGCAAGATGCTCGGCGCGGTGTGCACTACCATGTGGTAGGCGACGGAAACCTGCAGCAGCCGGCGCAGAATGCGTCCCAGCAGCGCAGCGAGGTTGCGCCGGTTGGCGCCCGGGCGCGGGGTTTCGAACAGGTGATTGTGCTTGCGCGCCATCACCCACACTTCAAAGGGCACGCGCGAAGCGTACGGGCAGAAGGCCACGTAGTCGCCCTGCGAATCCACGACCCGGACGCCCTGCTTCATCTCCTGGCGCACGATGTCGCAGAAGACGCAGCGGTCCTTCTCCTGGAAAAACTGGCGCGCCGCGCGCAGTTCGTAGAGGATGCGCCGCGGCACAAAGGTGGTGGCGATGAGCTGGGAGTTGGAATGCGACCAGTCCTCGCCGGAGAGCGGCCCGAAATTTTTGAACACGGTGACGTACTTGAAGCGCGCGTCTTTTTTCAGGTCGGCGATGCGCGCGCCGTAGGCCTGCAGCACGCGCTCGATTTCATCGTCGCGCAGTTCGGAGAGCTTGCGGGTGTGGTCGGGCGTTTCCACGATGATCTCGTGAGCGCCGACCGCGCGCATCTTGTCGTAGAGGCCCTCCGCGCTGCGGCCGAGTTCACCTTCAATGCGGTAGAGCGGGTCGAAGTGCGGAAACACAGTCACTTGCGGCGGGCCGTCTGCCGGCAGGCGCAACAGCACCTTCTCTCGCGGGATGCTCGCCGCGCACAGCGGACACGCATCCGACGTCGCCGCGGCCTGTTCGCGGTGTCCCGTAACCACCCAACTGCGCGTGATGGGATCTTTACGAAGTTCCATGCATGAGACCTGAAGAGACGCTGCGCATGAGTGCCGCGTGTTTATACCGCAGCGGGCGGTGGAGAGTCAAAGAGGGAAACGAACCAAGGTGACCTAAGATAAAGAGGCTGGAGATGATTGACACCTGAAAACTTCTTCAGCGCGTGTAGCGTGCCGGCGTGGGCCCTTCTTCCAGGCGGTGGCGGTCCCAGATGGCGCCTTCGCGCGTGTAGCTGGCCATCTCGAAGTCCTGGGTCAGCTCCAGACAATCGGTAGGGCAGGCGTCCTCGCACAAGCCGCAAAACATGCAGCGCGAGGTGTCGTAAGTAAAAGTGGTGAGAACTTTGCGGCGCGTGGCATCGTCGCGCTCCCAGCCGACGACGATCAGGTTTTCCGGGCAGGCCAGCGCGCACAGGTTGCAGGAGATACACAGCGTTTCGCCGGTCTCCGGATTGGTGTTCAGGCGCGGCGCACCGCGATAGCGCTCCGCCACCATGGGGCGCTCGAGCGGGTACTGCTCGGTGTAAATATTCTTGGGATGCTGATAGTAAAACGTCACCCACATCCCCTTCAACAGGTCCACCAGGAAAATGCGCCGGAGAACATTCTTCAGCATAGGTGATTAGTTTCCGTGGCCTCACTAGAATTGTCAAGCCGCCGCGTCGCCGCGCGGAACGCGTGTGGCAATCTGCGCCGGCAACAACAGGGCCAGCACGGCGCCGGTCAGCAAGCCGCCCACGTGCGCGGCGTTATCAATGTACGGCTCAGCCAGCGCGGTCAGGATGGAGTAGATCGCCCAGACGATCAGCACTACGCCCACGCGATTGTCACGAAGGATAAACAGTTTCCCGTACTTGCGGAAGAAAACGATCATCACGCCCATCAGCCCGAAAATCGCGCCGGACGCGCCCACCGAAGGGCCCGGGCTCAGTGCGGTGGAAAGCAGTCCGGCCCCCAAGCCCGCCACCAGGTAGAGCAGCGTAGTGCGCAGCTTGCCGTAGGCGTGCTCGGTGGCCACGCCGAGCACAAACAGGGCCACGCAATTGCCGAACAGGTGGCCAAAACTTCCGTGCAGAAACATCGCGCTGCCCAGGCGCCAGTATTGCCCCGCCATCACTTCCGCGCGGGAGAGCGCACCCGCCAGCACGATTGCTTCTTTGCTCTCCAGCGCGCCCTTTAGATAGGTAACGACGAAAATGATTATGTTCGCCCCAATCAGGAGCAGTGGCGCCCGCGGCGCAAGCGACATCCCCTTCTCAAAATCCACGCGGGGGTCCGCCGGCTCCGGCGATGGCTCCGGTTCCGCAAACATCTCTTCGCCGATGGTGCGAATCTCCTGAGGGGAGGCGGGTCTTGCGGAGAGCATGTCTTCGTGGATGCTCGGAAACCCTTTCGCGTCCTGGCGAGACTTGTCGTGCTCGTCCATGGCTAGCGCCGTTCTCCCGTGTCGAGCATCACCCCCAGTGCCAGAGCAATCCGCCGGTCGAGCGTGCGCCCGCGGTCGGCGGTCAGGTCAAGCACGTACCGGTCGAGGATGGTGAACTTGCGGTTGAACTCGCCGATGATCTGCTCGCCGCGCAGAAACACGAAGTTTGTCCGCAGCAGGCCGAAAAACGGCCCCAGCAGCCGGCGCAACATCGAGAGCAAGATGGAGTCTTCCTTGGCCAGGAAGAGCGGCTGGCCTTGCGGGCCCAGACACTCCCAGCGTTTGCGGAAAATATCGTAGAGAATATTCTTGCGGAACTTGGCGAGCGGTTGACCCTGTTTGTCACGCAGGGTGTAGGTGGCGGTGGGAATCTGCCATTTGCTGTCCTGCAGGACGTCGAGCAGGGCTTCATTCTTGGTGTCGTCGCGGTAAAACGTGACGTGCCGCAGCGGCGAGAGCGCCACGGCCACCCCGATCAGCACCGGAAACATTCCCAGGAACCCCAGC
>JACOSF010000269.1 GCA_016179005.1 Acidobacteriota bacterium
ATCCGCGGATTCCGTGACGCCATGCGCGGAAATGAAAATGCCACAGGAAGCGCGACGGACGAACTAAAAAAGTGACGGGCGCGAAGCAGCCGGAGGTCCCTTTTTGTTTGATTGACCTGCGGCGGAGCGAGGCCTAGAATCAGGAACAGGGGGTCGCATGTTTGGAGGAAAACTAGGTTTACCGGAGCTACTGCTCATTCTGGCGATTGTGTTGATCATTTTCGGCGGGCGGAAAATCCCTGAGATCATGAAGGGATTCGGCGAGGGCATCCGCAGCTTCAAGGAAGGAATGCACGGCGGCGACAAACCGGAAGATAAGACGGCGGAAACGAAGAAGTAGGCGGCGCGATAGCGCCGGGAATATTGAAACGAGGCTTGGACGGCGGTCCGGGATTCCGGGTCGCCGTTTTTGTTTTGCGCGCGAGTCAGTCTGGCGACCAGCCGAAATCGAGGAGGGCGCGATACAGCAGTGAGAGCGGAAGACCGACCACGTTGAAGTAGCAGCCTTCGACGCGGGTGATGAAGCGGCCGGCGCGGCCCTGAATGGCGTAGCCGCCGGCCTTGTCGAAGGGTTCGCCGGTGGAGACGTAGGTGTTGATCTCTTCGGCGGAAAGCGGAGCGAAGGTCACGAGAGTAACTTCTTGCCCGGAGCGAGCGGCGCGGTCGGGCAAACGGATGAGCTCGAGCCCGGTGATGACTTTGTGGACGCGGCCGGAAAGGCTGCGGAGCATCTCACGCGCTTCGAGCATGCCGGCGGGCTTGCCGAGGACCTGACCGTTCACGACGACTTCGGTATCGGCGCCGAGAACGATGGCGGCACCGGAAACGCAGGCGGCCGCAGCGGCCGCTTTCGCGTTGGCCAGGCGACGGACCAGGTGCGCGGGGGCTTCGTCGTGCCAGCGGGCCTCGTCGACGCTAACGGGGAGCGATTCAAAGGCAATGCTGGCATCGCGCAGGACTTCGGCGCGCCGGGGAGAAGCAGAGGCAAGGATGAGGCGCATGAGTGGTACGGCCGCGTGTATTGTACGACAAAAATTTGGCGTGCCGGCCTATGGGTCAGCGCTACATGCCGCGAGAGCTTCGGCCTTTGTCCAGTTGAATAGCCGAGCGAGAGTCGCCGGCGGAGCAGCGGGGTGCCAGTGCAGATATTTGCGAGTGATGGTGGCGCGGGCGGCCTCTGGCGAAGTGGAACGAGCGACGGCGACCTGCTTTGGAAACGCGCGGCAGGTGAGCTCGAATCGGCTGGAGGGCCAGGCCGCGGTTTCCTGCTCGGCGCCGAAATGGACGATGACCATGTGGCATTGCAGCTCGAGCATGGCGCGCTTGAAACGGGCGTTGCCGGATTTCGATTCCATTTTGCAGGCGTGGCGCAGTTCGAGCGTGGCAAGGGGCCCGTGCTCTTCGAGCGCTTTCCAGATGACCAGGGCGTCGTGGCTGATGCGGCCTGCGGCGTAGAAACGTGCGTGATCGCCGGCTGAAAACGCGGATGCGCGCATGGAAAGAAAGTGCGGGAGCAGCTTCAGGGAGATGAACATACCGCGGCCGCGCAGGCATTTCGCGTAGTAGGCGCGACGCCGATGCGGCAAATCATCCTTCCAGGCCCAGATCCTCTCGCAGTACCTGTCCCAACCGGGGCCGAGATCAATGTCGCGGCGAGCGGCAGCGAAATAGAGCGACGGCAGGGAGATTCTTGTCAGCGGGAACAGAACGCAGAAGCCGACGGCGTCGAGAAAGCGAATAGCGTCCGCGGGAGTGCGGATGCGGCGGGACCAGCGGATTTCGTGGGCGAGGCTGGCTTTCATTGAAGAACGATCTTGCCACAGAGGCGCGGAGGCACAGAGAAAAACAAGAAAATAGAAAAGAGAAGATGGGGAATAGGGAACTCAACTCCCGCCGCTGAATGATTCAGAGCGAGTGGAAAATCGACGCAACAATTAGATCACGACGGATTCGTGGAATTCGCCGAAGATGCGGCGCAGGGCGTCGGAGATTTCGCCGACCGTGGCATAGGCCTCGACGGCGGCAAGGACGGCGGGCATGAGATTTTCGCCGGACGCGGCGCGGCGCTCGACTTCGGCGAGGGCGGCGCGAGATTTGGCGGCGTCGCGTTTTGCGCGGAGAGCGTTCAAGCGCGCAACCTGCGCAGCTTCGATCTCCGGGTCCACGCGCAACGTGGGGATGGGCTTCTCTTCCTCTGCGACA
>JACOSF010000215.1 GCA_016179005.1 Acidobacteriota bacterium
ACATGTTGATTGGGGGCAATTCCTCCGGCTCAGTGACCAGGCCGCCAGCGAGAGCGCAGTTGGAAAAGGAAAGCCTATTTGATCTCGTCAAACTTCTTCAGGTCCTCCTTGCCCACCGAGACGTACTTGTAATCCACGTATTCCTCAAAGCGATCCCCGTACTGCTTGCGGTCTCCCGAAAGGAAAGAGACCTCCACGCGGTAGCCCGCCGGCGACTTCTCCTCCCGGACCCAAACGGTGCGCATCTTATCCCGGGTTTCGCTGGTCTTGTAATCGGTGCGGAGGCGAGGATCACGGGCCGTCAGTCGGCCGGGGTCCTTGTGCTCGTAGGGGTTGGGTGCGATGGGGTCGACGGGTAGCTGGACGCCGCCCGCGCTACTCGCCGGCGTGGCCCCGGGTATAGCGGCGCTGCTGGCGGAGGTATCCGCGGCGGGCGCGCCGGTGTTCGTCCGGGCCGATTCTGCCTGGTGGGGGTTGCGGTTGACGTAAGCCTGCGCCGTGGGCGAACTCAGCGGCACGAGCCACAGGTCCGTGGCCGGCCGCGGCTTCGCATAGTGCAGCCCGAGGAACGAGACGCGCTCGTTGCTGCGCCGCAGGTTGACCTGGAGCACGTCGCCCCCGGGAAGCTTCCACCGGAGGACAATCTCGTCCTTTTCATCCTTGGCGCCGTCCGCCGTGCGTCCCAGCCGCTCCATCACCTGCTGCGGCGTCATCCCAATCTCAATCCCCAGGATGGACGCTTGGTGATCTTCGCCACCAGCCTGCTGCGGCCCGGGCTGCTGTGTGGGAGGCGTCTGCGTCTGGCCAGTGGTGGCCACGGCAGCGGGCAGGAGCCCTGCGATAAACACAAGGACCGCACCGAGAACAAAATGGTTTCGCGCGATGCTCATGGGTACCTCTCCTTGGTTTCTCATCAATAATTCTACATCCGGAGAGAAAACCAGGATGAAAAAAAAGAGATGGGCAGGAGCAAGGAAGGAAAGAACGGTAGCGCAACTGAGTCAATGAGTTCCCCATTGCCGCCGGCCGGGTGCGCTCCCCATATCCCCGCCAACAGGAAAATCCAGCCGGGGTTGGGCACGTGAACGCAAGACAGTTTCAGGTTGACTTGCGTCCCGCGGGTACCCAGAATGTCTTTTCTTAAATTTCATGCGCGCGCCGGGAACAGTGGAGACACTCCTCACGAAGTAGCCACATGGAATCGCGACTTACGTTCCGGCGCCGGATCTTCTTCCTCGCCACTGTCTCTTTCGTAGCGGTGTTATCGGCCGCCCTGCCGCAGGAAAAACCTGCACCGCCGGTTCGATCCACCGGGCAGCCACAGCGTCCCGCCGAAGTGCCCGCCGAAGCCATTCGCTTCAACAACCTCGGCGTGGCCTACATGAACCAGCAGCGCATGGAGCAGGGGCTGAAGAATTTCCAGGAGGCGCTGGCGCTCGCCCCCGCGCTCACCACCGCGCGGCTCAATCAGGGGATTGCGCTGCTCAGTCTTCAGCGGCTCGAGCCCGCGCGCGAAGCGTTGCTCGAAGTCACCCGGCGCGAGCCGGGCCGCGTCCGCGCCTGGTACAACCTGGGCCTGCTCTACAAGAACCTGGGCGAGGCGGAAAAAGCGCTGGACGCATTCGAGCATGCGACGAAGCTCGCCCCCGACGATGCCGATACGCACTACTTCATCGGGCTGCTCTACACGCAGCTTCAGCAATACGAGAAGGCGGTCGCCACCCTGCAGCGGGCCCTTGCGCTCGATCCTCTCCACGTCTCCGCTGAGTTCGGCTTGGCGCGCGCCTATCAGCGCGCCGGCGATTCCGCCAAATCGCGCGAGCATCTCGCGCGCTTCCAAAAACTCACCCAGGAAAAGCTCGGCTCGCCCATGAGCCTTGTTTACGGCGACCAGGGCCCGCTCTCGCTGGCAGAGGACATCTCCGGCGCCGCCTCCTCCGTCCCGCCGGCCATTCCGGTGAAGTTTGTCCCGGTTCCGGCAGCCGAGTCCGGTTTGCAGTTCGTTCATTCCGGATTGCGCTCGCCAGAAATACGTCCTGACCTGGTTTCCAAAAGGGCGTCCCCGCATGGAGAGTCTGCCTATGTGGATGGTTCGGGCGCATGTTTCTTTGACTACGACCACGACGGTCGCAGTGACCTTTTCCTCGTGAACGCGGGCCAGGATGCCGCGAGCGCCCTCTACCACAATGTGGGCGGGCGTTTCGTGGACGTGACGCGAGAAGCGGGGATTGAAGTGCGCGGCCTGGGGATGGGCTGCACGGCGGGTGACTACGACAACGATGGCTGGACCGATTTGGCGGTCACTTTATACGATCGAGTCATCCTCCTCCACAACGATGGGAAAGGCCATTTTCAAGATGTAACCCGCGCCGCTGGAATCAGACCCGATCCGTGTCCCGGCGCCGCCCTTTTTCTCGACTTTGACCACGACGGAGATCTCGACCTGTACTTCGCCGGTTGCGCCGTTTCGCATGTAGGCGGCAAATTCCGTCGTCCCGATGGCGGCGAGTACGACCTGAGAAAT
>JACOSF010000127.1 GCA_016179005.1 Acidobacteriota bacterium
CGCCAGCGTTAACGCACCCACGGCCACGTGCGCTACCGTGAACCAGATCATCACCGGCATCGGCTGCGGGGCCGTGCGTGTGCTTGCTATGGCCCAGTATGTTGCGGCGCCGAGAAGAATCTGCGTCCCGATCAGCGCGGAAAGGGCGATACTGGGCAGGCGGAGGCCGAAGCGGCCGGGCACGCGCTTGCGCGCCGTCCGCGTGGTCCACAAACCAACAAATAGCACCACCGCCGCCCAGACGATGTGCGGCAGGATGCCAATTCCTCTGTGACGGAAAGCCGCGCCGAGCGCGAGCTGCACAAACGTGACACCCACTGTAAGCAAGGCCAGCGTCCGCAACTGTGGCGATCCCGTATCCTCAAACACCAGGAGGTCCGACTGCCACCACCGACTGGTGAATAGCGCCAGGCTCACCACTGTGCAGAAAAATGCCTGCGCCAGGCAGGCGTGCGCCACAGATACCGGCACCGGCAGCAGGAATTTCACGGTCAGCCCGCCCAGCAGTCCCTGCGCAACCACCGCGGCCAGCGCGGCCCAGCCCAGCCGGCGCATCCAGGCGCGCGTCTCGCGCCGCGAGATCCACACCGCGAGGATGATGGTCAGGATACCCGCGACAGTCGCCACCATGCGATGTCCGTGCTCGTAAAAAATTCCACCCACCATGGGCGGCGTCAGCGAGCCGTAGGAGAGCGGCCAGTCCGGCACGGCCAGCCCCGCGTCGTTGCTGGTCACCAGCGCACCGGCCACCAGCAGGAACAGCGTCCAGCACGCCGTAAGAATGGCGAACTTGTGCAGGCCCGAGTTGTTCGACGCTTTCATTGCGGCAATCTCAAAATATTTGGTGAGGGCAAGCCCTCTCCACGAGAAGTCTGCCCTCACCAGAGTCCTGGCGCGCTCCGCTTTCGCGGATGCTGACTACGGCTTGAAGGTGAACTCGATGGCCTTGGATTCCTTCGCGCCGATGGTGACTTTCTGCTCGGCCGAGGGCCCCAGCACGCCGTGCCAGGCCACCAGCGTGTAATCGCCCGGCGGCAGGTTCTTGATTTCAAACGCCCCGTCCTTGCCAGTGATCTTGAAGTAGGGATGCTTCAGCACTGCGATGTAGCTCTTCATCCACGGGTGGACGTTGCACTTCACCGGGATAGCGATTTCTTCCCGGGCAAAGGTCTCTATGATTTTCTCGGCCTTGGGCGGTTGCGACTTGTTCCACTCTTTGTTGTTCGCCGGAACCGGATGCACGTTATGCGTGGTCGGGTCACTGTTGACGATTTCCACCGGCTGGTTCACTTGTACCGCGATCACGTGCGGCACGTACATGCAGCTGTTCTGATCCAGCACCACCGGCTCCTTCGGCGTATCAAACGTGCGGTTGCCCAGGCCATCCTTGACGTACACGACCACGTTGCCCAGACCACCCTTGTCACCAACTACGTACTCTTCGCTCATGACCGGCGTGGTGTGCGTCTTGGCGCAAGTGGGTTCCGCATCCATGCGGATGCGCTGAGCCTTGGGTGCCGGGCCGTCGAGTTTGACCGTGCCGGTGATCGACCCGGCCGTGGCCGGATCCACCGGAACGGAAGCCGTAGCCGCCGGCGCGGCGGGCTGCTCCTCAGCCTTTTCCTTGCTTCCGCAGGCCGAAACGGAAAGCGCGAGTGCAACTGCGAGTACTGCGTACAGAAAACGTGCTTTCATCTAAAAGTTCCTCCTATTGAACTTTCTGAGATTCCCGAACGCAGCCTGCCTTGAACGAATCCCCCGCACAAAACGCTCGGGACGAGCAGGCCCGCTCCGGTAATGCCCTTCTCTACTTTTCGTTCACTTACCCGAGATTGTTACTTCGCGCCCCTCGCAGAAAGCGCTCGGGACGAGCCGGACTTGGCGCCCGATGGCGAACGCCCCAGCAACATGCGCTGCTCTTCCGGCGTAATCTGGAACATATATCGTACCAGCAAATCGGCGTGGTCTTTCGTATAGCCCTGCAACGACGGCGGCAGAGGTCCGGAGAACACCCAGCGGCCTCCTTCCTGCTTAAACAGGCCCGAGGGCATGGCGGTGCCCGGCGAAATGCGCGAGGGATCAGTGAGCCAACGGGCGGTCCACGCCGGCTGCAAGCGATCCGGCGCGAGCAGGAAGTTCGGCGCGGAAGCGTTGGCGTCGTGCGCCGCCTGCCCGGTGGCGTGGCACTTCAAGCACGGCGCCGCCGGATGCGTAAAGAGGTCGCGCGCCATGGCCCGCTCCTGTGCGGTCAGCGGTTCCAGCTTCGGCGGCAAGTACGGCTGCGCCTGTGAGGCAATCGCCTGGAAAAACTTCACGATCTTGCGGATTTCGCCGTCCGAGAAACTGAACGTCGGCATGCGTACGGCCAAGTAGCTGCGCACGCCGTTGCGATTCGTGTCTGTCTTGCTCATGGCCGGGTTTTCCAGGAACCGCGCCAGCCAGTTGGGATCCACGCGCGCGCCCTCGCTCAGCAGCGGCGGCGGGAGTTTGAATTTATTCTCGCCCTGATAAATCGAAAGCCCTTGCAGATTCGATGACTGCCCCACAGCGATCTGGTGACAGCCCATGCAATTGTATTTGGTGACCAGCCACCAGCCTTCTTGAATGTCGCGCCGCGGGTCACTCGGCTTGTACAGGTAATCCCTGGGCACCTGCGGGTCCACGCTGCCGAGCAG
>JACOSF010000223.1 GCA_016179005.1 Acidobacteriota bacterium
ATTTTGCTTGTCATCCTGCTTGCCCCGAGCCCAAGCGAGGGGAGCGAAGCGAAGGATCTCTCATTCGATTCCTCGGGCGAAACAATTGAAACGCCATTGACTGGAATTGGCTCCCTTTTAGGCCGATAATTATCTGGAGCGGTGTTCGAGGACTAAGGGCCCAAATGAAGACGTTGGTGGACATCACGAAAACCGCGCCGCCATCCGATCAGCCGGCCACCATCCGTGTGCCGGAAATCGAGAAGGGCGTGGGCTGCGACTTCGACAGCTACCTGCTTGTTCCGGACAACACGCTCGACGACCGCATCGCCGCCGCCAAATCGCGCCTCGGAAAAAACGTCGTCATTCTCGGCCATCATTACCAGCGCGACGAAGTCGTCAAGTTCGCCGACTTCCGCGGCGACTCCCTGAAACTTTCCCAGCAAGCCGCTGCCACCGACGCCAAGTACATCGTCTTTTGCGGCGTGCATTTCATGGCCGAATCCGCGGACATACTTTCCCGCCCCAGCCAGGTCACCATTCTTCCCGACCTCAACGCCGGCTGCTCCATGGCCGACATGGCCGACATCGGCCAGGTGGAAACGTGCTGGGAAGAACTCGAGTCCGTCGGCGGCCTGAAGGTGATTCCGGTCACCTACATGAATTCCACCGCCGCCATCAAGGGTTTCACCGGCGAGCGCGGCGGTGCGGTCTGCACCAGCTCCAACGCCGCCGCCGTTATCCGCTTTGCCTTCGAGCACGGCGAGCGCGTGCTCTTCCTCCCCGACGAGCATCTTGGCCGCAACACCGCTTTCCGCATGGGCATCCCGCTCGAACAGATGGTGGTCTGGGATCCCTTCCGCGAGCTCGGCGGAAATTCGCCCGAGCAGTTGCGCAACGCGAAAATGATTTTGTGGAAGGGCTACTGCTCCGTGCACCAACGCTTCCTGCCGGAGCACGTGGACCGCGTGCGCCGCGAAATTCCCGGCGTCAAGGTGATCGTCCACCCTGAATGCCGCTTCGAAGTCGTGCAGAAGGCGGACAGCATCGGCTCCACCGAACAAATCGCCAAAATCATTCGCGCTGCGGAGCCCGGCTCGAAGTGGGTGGTGGGCACGGAAATTCATCTGGTCAATCGCCTGAGCAAGGAATTGCCCGACCGCACCGTACAATCGCTCGACCCCAACGTCTGCGTGTGCACCACGATGTTTCGCATCTCGCCGCAGCATCTGCTCTGGACGCTGGACAACCTTTGCGAGGGCCGCGTCGTCAATCAGATTGCCGTGGACGAGAAAACCAAGCAGTGGGCCCGCGTGGCCCTCGAACGCATGTTGAGTCTGGTGTAGCGGCGGCCTTTAGGCCGGCACCTGTAGCGCCGGGTTTACCCCGCCCCCTGTAGCGGCGGCCTTTAGGCCGGCATCTGTAGCGGCTGGTTTATCCCGCCGCCTGTAGCGCCGGCGTCTCCCCGGCTCTTTCGTAGGGGCGTATGGAATACGCCCTTGTAGGGCCGCCATCAGGGCCACCGCTTTTCGCTTTTCGCTTTTCGCTTTTCGAATTTCGAATTTCGAATTTCGACCTTCTATGTCTGACGAACGCGACGAACCAAAACTCTTCTCTCTCACCGAGGCCGAGCGCACCCGCCTCGAGGTCGAGCCTTTCCTCATCGAAGCCATGGCAGGCCGCCGCAAGCTCAGCGACCTCGCCGAATCGCTCGCCGGCATTTCCAGCAGCGTTCAATTGCTGGGCGGCTCAATTCCGCCGTATCGCCGCGCCGTCTCCATGCGCCTGGAGCACGACCGCCTCGCCGAATCCGTGCGTGACGCCCTCGAGCGCATCGAAGCCACCGGCTGCGTGGTGAAGGACCTTGACGCCGGCCTGCTCGATTTCCCCGCCATTCTCAACGACGAGGAAGTCTATTACTGCTGGAAGCTCGGCGAAGACCGCATCCGCTTTTACCATCGCCAGGACGAGGGCTTTTCCGGCCGCAAGCCGCTCGACCCGCGCGACCGCGGCCCCAGCTCCATCCAGTAGGGGCGACCGGCAGGTCGCCCTCTGTAGCGCCGGCGTCTCGCCGGCTCTTTGGTCTTGTTGGGCCGCAGCTGCGGCGGGCTGCATCGGTCTTTGGTTACCGGCCTATTTTCTCTTTTCTATTTTCGTTTCTCCCGGAAAGGAATCTCTTGTCCGAATCCAAACCCAACCGCCTCGCCTCCTCCGCCAGCTCCTATCTGCGCTCCGCCGCGCACCAACCCATCGACTGGCACGAATGGGGCGACGCTGCTTTCGCCCGCGCCCGCGCGGAAGACAAACCCATCCTCCTCGACATCGGCGCGGTGTGGTGCCACTGGTGCCACGTGATTGACCGCGAGAGCTACGAAAATCCCGAAATCGCCGCCATCATCAACCGCGAATTTATCGCCGTCAAAGTGGACCGCGACGAGCGCCCCGACGTCGACGCCCGCTACCAGTCCGCCATCGCCGCCATTTCCGGGCAGGGCGGCTGGCCGCTCACCGGCTTTCTCACGCCCGGCGGCAAACCGTTTTTCGGCGGCACCTATTTTCCGCCCGAAGACGCCATGGGCCGCCCGGGCTTTCGCCGCATTCTCGTCAGCATCGCCGACGCCTACCGCACGCAGCGCGAAAAGGTCGAGCAGTCCGCCGCCACGCTCGCTGATGCCGTGGCCAAAGCGGAAACTTTCTCCGGCGCCCGCGGCAAAATAGATGCGCGCCTGGTGGACGACATGGTGGACGCCATCGTGCGCAGCTTCGACCTGCGCAACGG
>JACOSF010000214.1 GCA_016179005.1 Acidobacteriota bacterium
ATTCGCTCTCCCTCACTGGCTCGCTCGACCAGTTCGGAGAGTTTCTGCTTCGCTTGAAACAACCCAACCCTGCGCATCCTGCGCCTCCTAACATCAATCTAGATGATTATTCTAGATGACTTGTGCGCTCCCGTCAACTCTTTCTGCCGGGGAAAATCTCGGGCAAGTGAATGCGGGCTCCAAGGTAGAATTGTGCAGTGAAAGTGCCCGCCCCGCGCTGTGGCCCTACGCGTCTTCCTCCGCCACCGGGGCGGCCACCGTGCCCGTCCGCTTGGCGAGCAGGTACGCGCGGATGAAGGGGTCGAGGTCCCCGTCCAGCACGCGATCCACGTCGCCCACCTCAAACCGCGTTCTCAAATCCTTGATCATCCGGTACGGCTGCATCACATACGACCGGATCTGGCTGCCGAAGCTGATGTCCAGCTTCTGCTCGTCGAGCTTGTTGGACTTCGCTTTTCTCTTCTCCAGCTCGTGCTCGTAGAGGCGCGACCTCAGCAGCTTCATGGCCAGTTCGCGGTTCTTGTGCTGGCTGCGCTCGGTCTGGCACTGCACCACGATGCCGCTGGGCAGATGCGTGAAGCGCACCGCGGTCTCCACCTTGTTGACGTTTTGTCCGCCCGCGCCGCCCGCGCGGAACGTGTCCAAGCGAATTTCGTCCGGCTTGATATCAATCTCGATGCTGTCGTCAATTTCCGGGATGACGAAGACCGACGCGAACGAAGTGTGCCGCCGCGCCGCCTGGTCGAACGGCGAAATGCGCACCAACCGGTGCACGCCGCTTTCCCCGGCCAGCAGGCCGTAGAGGTTCTCGCCTTCAAAGCGCACCGTGGCCGACTTGAGTCCCGCTTCTTCGCCCGGCGTCGAGTCCATCACCGTCGCGCGAAATCCCTTGCGCTCCGCCCAGCGCAGGTACATGCGCAGAAGGATCTCCGCCCAGTCCTGCGATTCGGTGCCGCCCGCGCCGGGCTTGATGGTCATGATGGCGTTGAGCGCGTCGGTCTCGCCGGAGAGTAAGGTCTTCGTTTCCTGTTCAGCGACGAACGCTTCCGTCGCGTCGAGCTCCTTCGCCAATCCGGCGAGGAGTTCATCGCGCGCGGCAACATTTCTCTCTTCGTGAGCCAGCTCGAGGAACGCTTCGATCTCGCCGCGGCGCCGCGTCAGCTCCGCGTCCGCGTTGACGCGCTCCTCGGACTGCTTGCGCTCCTGGAGCGTCTTTTGCGCCTTTTCCTGGTCCTGCCAGAAATCTGGCCGGCTGGTTTTTTCTTCGAGGCGGGTCAGCAGTTCACGGTGGCGTGCAACGTCAAAGAAAACTCCGCACCAGCTCCATGCGCTGCTGGAGCTGTTCGTATCGGTGTTGTAGGTCTTCGAAAATCACTGGATGCTATCCCTTCGTAGGGGCGCTGCTTGCAGCGCCCGGGTCGCTTCGAAAATCAAAAGTTGCACAACATCAGCGAGGCTTTCCTGAAATGAGCATGTACCTCGTCTTCACTACTAGCATTCCTACGCAGCCAAAAATGCAGCCATTGATAAGGCTGAAGATAACAGCCTTGAAAAGCTCAGCCGAAAACGGCCCTCTCTCTAAGTCTCCGTTTGCCAGCGCACCTGGGAACAGAATGAAGAAGAATGCCTCGACTCTCGGGAAGCTGATATTCAGGTAATAGCCCATGAATGCCAGCGCGGAGGCCACCAGGCCTATTCCCAATCCAAGGAAGAAAAGGGAGCGAGTTAACTTAACGCTGACCATAAGTGCGATGCGGTTCCGTAAATAGAAAAAGGTCCAGCGCGCGACTGTTTTGGTTTCCCTATTTTCTCTTTTCCATTTTCGTTTTCATTGCCGCTGCCGCCTCCAAAGTGGCGCCAGCAGACATAGAAACGAAACGATTACGCATAAAACCGCAAACCAATCGCCGAACCGCGAGTAAATCGTCCGGTCGCTGCGAAAACTGAACGGCGCGCGCAGCACGCCGCGGATGTCCGGAGCCAGCCGCGCCACTTCCCTGCCGTAGGGATCAATCGAAACAGTGTAGCCGTTATTCGTCGCGCGCAGCAGCCAGCGGCGATTCTCCAC
>JACOSF010000216.1 GCA_016179005.1 Acidobacteriota bacterium
AGGCGGATGCGCTCCTGCGGGTAGAGCGGCGTCAGGTTGTCGAAGAAAATTTTGTTGCGCGCCACTTCGGGGTCTTCGAAGTTGACGGCTTCCACCTTGATGAGCGCGAAGTAGCGCTCGCCGTCCTTGGGCGGACGGACTTGCCCGGAGACGGTGTCGCCGGTGCGCAGGTCGAACTTGCGGATCTGCGACGGCGAGACGTAGATGTCGTCCGGGCCGGGCAGGTAGTTGTACTCCGGCGCGCGCAGGAAGCCGAAGCCGTCCGGCAGGCATTCCAGCACGCCCTCGGAGAAGATCAAGCCGTTCTTCTCCGTCTGGGCGCGGAGGATCTGGAAGATCAGCTCCTGCTTGCGCATGCCGCTGGCGCCCGGGATATTCAACTCCTTGGCCACCTTGGCCAGTTCCGTGATGTTGCGGTCCTTCAGTTCTGCCAGGCTGATGCTCATTTCGTTTGTTCCTTCTGATTCGTCTGCAATCGGTTTGGTCATGATCCTGTTCACTGCACTTCGGACGGCTGCGTGAAAAACCGCCGCGAAGGCTCCTTTTTTCCAGAATGGGTTAGTTGGCCAACAGTGCGGTCCGGCGCGCGCCCGTCGGGGCAGGCGAGCCGAGGGACTTCAGTTGGTCAATCCTTGATCTTTCTCGGCCGGCTGCTCGAACTTGGTAGCCACCTCGGGCACCGCCGGGACCGCGGCCGCCGCGAGAGGCCGTTCGAGGGCCACCTCGAGCACTTCATCCATCGTTTCCACAAAATGGATCTTCATCTCCGCCTGGATCTCCGCCGGAATTTCCGCCAGGTCCTTCTCGTTATCCTTGGGAAGAATGATGGTGAACAGGCCCATGCGGTGCGCGGCGAGCAGCTTTTCCTTGACGCCGCCGATGGGCAGCACCTTGCCGCGCAACGTGATTTCGCCGGTCATGGCCACGTCGCAGCGCACGGGAATCTTTAGCAGCGCGCTGACAATGGAGGTGGCGATGGTGATGCCGGCGGAAGGACCGTCCTTGGGGATGGCGCCTTCGGGCACGTGCATGTGGATATCGATATGGCGGTAAAAATCTTTGAGCAGGCCAAGCGAGCCGGCGCGCGTGCGCACGTAGCTCATCGCCGCCTGTGCGGATTCCTGCATGACGTCGCCGAGCTTGCCGGTGAGCGTGAGGCGGCCCTTGCCCTCCATAATCGTCGTTTCCGTGCCCATCACTTGGCCGCCGACTTCCGTCCAGGCCAGGCCCATGGAGAGGCCGATCTCGTTCTGCTTCTCGGCGAGCATGTCGCGGAACTTGATCACGCCGAGGTATTCGCCGATGTTGGCAGGCGTAATTTCGACGGCGATCTCTTTGCCTTCCTTGACTACCTTGCGGGCGACCTTGCGGCAGAGGCTGGCGATTTCACGCTCGAGGTTGCGCACGCCGGCTTCACGCGTGTAGTGCCGGATGATGTAGGTGAGCGCCGCGTCGGTCAGCGTGACGTTCTTATCGCTCAGGCCGGTGGCCTCGCGCTGCTTCTTCACCAGAAAACGCCGGGCGATTTGCAGCTTTTCCTGCTCGGTGTAGCCGGGTAGGCGCAGGATTTCCATGCGGTCCTGCAACGGCTGCGGGATGGTGTGCAGCACGTTGGCGGTGCAGATGAACATCACCTTGGAGAGGTTGTACTCCACGTCGAGGTAGTGGTCGGTGAAGGCGTGGTTCAACTCGGGGTCGAGCACTTCCATCAGCGCCGCCGAGGGATCGCCGCGGAAGTCCATGGACATTTTGTCCACTTCATCAAGCACAAAGACAGGGTTGACCGTGGCGGCTTTCTTCATCAACTGGATGATCTGGCCGGGCAGCGCGCCGATGTAGGTCCGGCGGTGGCCGCGGATTTCCGCTTCGTCGCGCACGCCGCCGAGCGAAACGCGGACGAATTTGCGTCCGGTGGCCTTGCCGATAGACATGGCCAGCGACGTCTTGCCCACGCCCGGAGGTCCCACGAAGCAGAGGATGGGCTGCCGAGTCGTTCCGTCCTTCTTGAACCGCCTGACCGATAGGTAT
>JACOSF010000217.1 GCA_016179005.1 Acidobacteriota bacterium
GCCGGCGCCAGGCAATTCTGGTCGTCCGGCTGCTCTGAGAAAGATCCCGCCTCTCCCCGACAAAAATGGTCGGGACGCAAAAAGCGCGGAAGAGGCGGGCTACAGGCCTCGATACGAATAGAAGGCAACACATATTTGCGCGAATCCGGGCGGGGCGTAGCAGCATCTGTTGAAGTCGGCGGGCGGAATCCAATCCACGAAGGAGTGAAACATGAAGAGGATATTGCTGTTTGTGGCGGGAGTGCTGTTGCTGGCGATGGCGGCGGTGTCGCCGGCGGAAGCGCAGACGCTGAGCAAGACGGAGCGCGACCGGTTGGTGAATCACTTGAAAAATACGCGCAAGGCGCTGGAGAAGGAGACGAAAGGGCTGACACCGGAGCAGTGGAACTTCAAGGCGGGGCCGGACCGCTGGTCGGTGGCGGAATGTCTGGAACACATCACGCTGTCGGAAGACTGGATCTTCAACACGGTCAACGAAAACGTGATGAAAACGCCGGCACAGCCGGAGAAGTACAACTCGGCAGCCGCGCAGGCCAAAGACGATCAGATCGCCAAGATGCTTCCCGACCGGAGCCAGAAATTTCAGGCGCCGGAGCCCCTGCGGCCGAGCGGAAAATGGGCGAGTCCCGCGGAAACATGGAAGCACTTCGAGGCCAGCCGCAAGGCCACCATCGAGTACGCGAAGAAGCAAGCCGACCTGCGCGCGCACTACATGGACAGCCCGGCGATCAAGGACATGGACGGCTACGAGTGGCTGCTGTTCCTCTCGGCGCACAGCGAGCGGCACACGGCGCAAATCCGCGAAGTGAAGGCGGATGCGAAGTTCCCGAAGAAGCCGAGCAGATACTAGAAAAGAAAAGTTAAAGAGTTAAACGGTTAAAGAGTTAAAGGGGAAGGCGAGACAACGCACAGGGCCGGTTCCGAGAGATCGGAACCGGCCGTTTTCTTTGGGGCAAACAGAAAGAGAGATCCATCGTCCCGCAGAGCGGGATCAGGGCAAGCCCTTCGCGTCGCTCAGGGCAAGCAGGATGACGGCAGCGCTTACGCGCCGCACTCCACACGCGGCTATTCGGCAGGGAAGCCCTGGAGTTTGTTGAGGGCCAGGCGTCGAAAGGCGGGCGGCGAGCCGGGGGTCTTGGCGATTTCCTTGAGGCTGCGGATGTTGAGCAGGCTGAAGACGTGCAGAGCAACGGCACGGGGCGTCTTGCGGTTCATCACCAGATTGAATTTCACGCGCTCGTTGGTCATCCAATCCTTGTTGCGGGCAATCAGCTCGACGGTGTTGGGCGTGAGCAGGTCGGATTTGGAAATCTCCACAATTTCTTCCGCGGTGATCTTAGGGTTCTTGCAGAGATAAAAATAAATCATGGGGTCGTAACTTTTCAGAAGAATCAGGCGGGCTTCCATGCCGCAGCGCAGGGCGAGAAGAATTTTCTGCGGGCGGGGGAGCACGCGGACCTGGTCGTAGAGAGAATTGCGCTTGCGGACGTCGGCCTTTACTTCCTCTTCGAAAGCCAGGACGTGTTCGAGTTCCTGCTCAGGCTTGGGCTGGTCGTAAGTCATCAATGGACTCAACTACAGATGCCCGCCTAAAGGCGGCCGCTACGCGGACGCGGAGCTGACGCTAGATCAGCGCAACCAGGCGGCGAGGCCGCCGGCGGCGCGGAGTTTGGTGGCGGCTTCGCCGGCGACTACTTCCACGGTGACGCCGTTTTCGCGGGCCAGTTCGGGCAGAGCGGCGCGCAGAGCGATGGTGCGGCGCTCGCCGCCGCAGGCCGAGCAGGCGGGGTCGGCGGAGCGGTCGGCCCACTGGCAGCGCACGCACTGGCGGAGCTTGCCGCCGAGGCCGCGGACGACAACCAACTCGCGGACTTCCCCCTGCTGCAAATTGGCGAGCGTTTCGTCCATGCCCACAACGGCGCGGCGGCCGTTGGACTGGGCGAGCAGCTTGTTGACGACGGCGAGTTCATAGGCGCGCTTCCAGCGGTCGCTTTCCGGCGCGATGCGCTGCTGCAATTCCGCGGGCGTAATTTTTCCGGAGAATCCCTTGACGCGAGCGGCGTGCTCGCACAACGTTTTGGGCAGCGCGGCCCACACGGGTTCGACGGACTCGTTAGGGCCGGCGATAAAGACGGGCCGCAGCTTCTCGCGCTGGACCCAGGCGGCGATTTTCTCGGCGGCGTCGCGGAAGAAGCGCGCGAACTGCGCCTCCACGCGCTGCTCGAAGACGTCGCGCATGGAGCCGCGCGTTTTCTGCATGCCGGGCTGTGCGGGTGGCATCAGGTGCTTTTTTCGCCATTGAGAGATGTCCAGCCGGAAAAATTCCTTCGCGTCTTCTTCGATTTCGCCGAGCCAGAAGCGGAAGAACCGCGCGCCGGAGCGGTCCACCAGGACGACGCCGGAGGGCTGGTGCTCGTCCAGCAGCCAGAGAAGCTGCGTGAGCGAAGGGCGGCCCCAGTGCAATTCGTCCTCGACGTCCACCTGGAGCGGGAGCTCGAGCCAGACGTCCGGGCCGGCAAAGACGACCATGCCGCGCTCGCGCGGCGCGGGGGAGCGGAGGAATTTGTCCACGCGCTCGACCTGTTCGCGGAAGAGCTTTTGTTCCGCGCGCGGGCTCCGCGCGGCGAGGACCTTGGCGCGAGACTTCAGCCAGATGCGCGCGCCCGAGGGAATGCGCTGGTTGCGAGGATTGGCGGGGTTGGTGTCCAGATAGACGGTCAGAATCGGCGTGGGCAGCTTGGGGAGTGAATGGATAAGCTTGGTGTCTAACATGGCGACCTCTCTTGAGCGGGGCCGTCGCTACAGCGCGGCGGGCGCGGGGGCGTTCACTAGCGCACGGAGCGAGTCGGTGTAGGGCGCGCGGGCCACACCGCGCTCGGTGATGATAGCAGCAATGAGCCGCGCAGGCGTGACGTCGAAGGCCGGATTGGCCACGTCCACGTCCGGCGCGATGCGCACGCCGCGGATGTGCGTCACTTCGTCCGCCGCACGCTCTTCGATGGGAATGTGCTCGCCGCCGGGGATGGAAAGATCGAGGGTGGAAATCGGCGCGGCGACGTAGAAGGGAACATTGTGCTCGCGGGCGAGCACGGCGATCTGGTAGGTGCC
>JACOSF010000128.1 GCA_016179005.1 Acidobacteriota bacterium
CTTCTGGACATCGGCTGCCGCATCCGCCTCTGTAAAGGCGCCTATCGCGAGCCGGTGTCCATCGCGTTCCCCAGAAAAGAGGACGTGGACAAAAACTACATCCGCCTGATGCAGCTCCTGTTGCCCAGCGGCATTTACCACGGCATCGCCACGCACGATCCCTGCATGATTGACGCTACTGTGGATTTTGCAGCGAAACAGGGAATTGGGAAGGATCTCTTCGAATTTCAGATGCTGTACGGAATCCGTACCGACTTACAGCAACAACTTGTCCGCGACGGCTATCGCATGCGCGTCTACATCCCTTACGGAACCGAGTGGTTTCCCTACTTCATGCGCCGCCTCGCCGAGCGGCCTGCCAACGTTTTGTTTTTCGTACGCAATCTATTCCGCAGGTCTTGAGCCATGCCCGGTCCAGTCCGATTACTCGCCGCTGGCCAGCGTTTCTCCCGGTTTCAGCGCGTGGATCTCCAGCCCCAGAATGTCCTGCGTGATGCTGCGCAAGGCGGCTGGCGTTCCTGTGAGCACGGGAAACGTCCCATAGTGCATGGGGATCACGTGCCGCACATTGAGCAAGCGGATGGCCTTCGCCGCTTCGCGCGGCCCCATCGTAAACAAGTCGCCGATGGGCAGGCACGCCAGCTCCGGCTCGTAAAGTTCTCCGATCAACTTCATATCTCCGAAGACGGCGGTGTCCCCGGCGTGATACATCGTCAACACATCGTCAACCCGCCCGGCAGCCGCACCACAAATCCAGCCGGCTCGCCCGCGTAGACCACCTTGCCGTCGTCTTCGATCCCGCTGGAATGTTTCGCGTCCACCATGGTCACTTCGATTTCACCCAGGCGTTGCGTTCCGCCTTTATTCATCGGGCAGATGTTCTCCACGCCTTTCGATGCCAGCCACAGGTAAATCTCATAGTTGCATGCAATCTGCGGCTTGAATTTCTTTCCCAGTGCTACAGCGTCGCCCATATGGTCGCCATGCCCGTGCGAGATGAGCATCGCGTCCACCCGCTCCGGCGTTTTCTGCGCTTCTGGACAGGCGGGGTTTCCCGTCAGCCACGGGTCCAGCAGCACCACTTTTCCATTCGGCGTCGTGATTGCAAACGTGGAATGGCCCAGCCACGTGATCTTGTTTCCGCGTGTGAACAACATGGAAATGTCCCTTTCTAGGGCGCGGGTTTGCGGGCGGCTCCCGCGGCGGCGGGCGCGGGACCGTGCAGCAGTTGCTGAATCACTTCTTCAAATTCGGGCCGCTGGTGCTCACCGACCAGCGTAGCAGCCATGCGGCCCTCCCGATCGTAGAAAAATGTTGCCGGCAGTGCGCCGCTCCATTTCAGGTGCACCCCGTTGATGAAGTCTTGGTCCTGGCCCGGTTTTTTGCGAAAGTTGGAAAAGATGGGGCTCATGCGGGCCAAAAATCTGCGCACCAGATTGATGTCCACGTCTTCATCCAGGCTTACGCCCATCACCTGGAGGCCCTGCGGCCCGTACGTGCGCGCCAGTTCGTTCAACATCGGGAATTCGTCCCGGCACGGCTCGCACCACGTCGCCCAAAAATTCACCAGCAAGGGCTTTCCGCGGTGTTTCTCCAGAAGCTTCTGGTAATCGCGGAGTTCGATCACAGCAGGGTCCGCGGTGCTGGGCCTGGCTTGCGGTTTTTTCCCCTGCGCGCGACCGTAGCCGCTGAACACAAGGACGGCACCGAGTAGCAAAAGAATTGCCGGACGCGCGCTACGCATCGTCGCCGTAAGGATGTGCGTGCTCACGATCCTTTGGCCACTCGCTTAATCGTACAGCCGAACGCTTTGGTTTCCGTCACCGGCACCGCCTTGCCCGTTTGCAGAGCATCCATCGCCGTGCGCAAGTCCTGCGACGTGATGTTGGCCGTGTTGCGGCTGTCGTCGATCCGGCCGTGATAGCGCAGCGTCCAGTCGCGGTCGAAGAGGTAGGCTTCGGGAGTAAATGAGGCCCCGAAGTAATCTGCGACCACATTGTCCGGGTCCTTCAGAATAGTAAACGCCAGTCCCTTTTCCGCGGCATGTTTGCTCACTTCGTCCGCCGGTTCGGTCTTGTTGGAATTGATTCCGATGACGGCGAACCCGCGACTCGTGTAATCCCGCGCCAGCGCGGCCATGCGCTCATTGTAATCATTGGAAACCGGGCACTTCGTTGCCACGAAGAGCAGCAGCGCGCCGTTTTGTCCGTTCAGGCTGTGCAACTGCGCTGTTGCTCCCGACAGCGTTTGCAGCTTCAAGTTGGGCACTTTACCCCCGATGCCGATCTGCGACGCGGGCGGCTGCTGGGCTATGGCCAGGGCCACGCATGCGGCCAGCACTGCAATTCCGAGCATTCGTTTCACAGTTGTCATCGCCGAATTCTCGCTTTCTTTCAGATCGCCGTCCCCCGACGCTGGGTGACCTACCACACCCTATAGACGCGAAATCATGCCGGAATGTTACCCCATCGCGGTCTCATTCTAGTCTTTGTCGCGGGCCGGGACAACCTCGCCCGCCCCCCGGCCTGGCTTGTCCCCTTGCGAATTTGATGGTATAAAAATGGAGGAATGGGCGGCAACCCATTCTGGCCTGCGCCGCGGCTTCATTCGCAACTTTTTTACTTTTGCTGCAATTCGGCTACATCTTGTTCAAGGAGAACGTGGAATGGCATACGTGATTGCTGAGCCTTGCATCGGTACCAAGGACACTGCTTGCGTGGACGTTTGTCCGGTGGACTGTATCCACCCGCGCAAGGACGAGCCCGCTTTCGAAGCGGAGACTCAGCTCTACATCAACCCCGTGGAGTGCATTGACTGTGGCGCATGCGTCCCGGTCTGCCCGGTGACCGCGATCTTTGCCCTCGAAGATCTGCCGGAAAAATGGGCCAACTTTACCCCCATTAACGCCGACTGGTACACCAAGCAGGCGTAGCCGCAGAGTCCTCCGGTCTGGAGAATTTCATGCGGCGGGTCTTTCTAGACTCGCCGCATTCTCTTTTCTCCGCGGCTTGCGCGGACAGCACATTTCCAATTTCCCTTTCTACATCTCGTTCGCCGCGGATTTCGGGTTGCGCGCGATGCCGCCCAGCGTCCGCTTTCTCAAATCGTCGAATGTCGTCTCAAATAAGATCTTATCCACCGCGTTCTGCACGTCCTGCCACACCTGCTTCAGTCCGCAGGAATCGCTTTCCGGGCAGGCGTAGCCGTTCTTCAGGTTGACCTCGATGCAACTCGACTGCGAAAACTTTCCGTCCACCACCCGCAGCACTTCTCCCATGGTCACTTGCGCGGGAGCCTTCGCCAGCCGGTAACCGCCCTTCACGCCCCGCCGGCTTTCCAGCACTCCGGCCTTTTTCAAGCTGAGCAGGATGTGCTCCAGGTATTTTGCCGGGATGCGGTGCTGCGCGGCCACTTCCTGAATGGTCACCACGTTCGGATACCGCAGGCTCAGATAGAGCACCGCTTTCGCTGCATATTCGCCTTTGGCGCTGATTCGCACTGGTCGTGAATACCGATCTTCGCCGTGTAGATTCTCACCCTCTTCGGTCTTCGTCAATGGAACCAGTTTTTCGCGCACAACTGCGCTTCATTTTGATATTCTTCACTTTCCACATTTTTTCATAGTCGCTCTGGGCGTTGCCTGCATCTAAAGGAACATCCATATGAGCATCACTGAGGGCGCTCTTACACTTTCGTCGGAAAGCCTGACTCGCGCCGCCGCGCCGGCCCTTCTTTCCTGCGCCACGGCCGTGCCGCCGCGCCGCTTTTCGCAAGAGGAGGCTTTTGCGCTCTGCGGCTACTCAAGCTCGCGCATCCGACAGATTTTCTTGAACAGCGATATTGACTTCCGCCACTTCTGGCTCAATCCCGACGACTTCATCCCCAACGAAACCCCCGACCAGCTTCACGCGCGCTACCTGGAAGGTGCGCGCCATCTGGCCGGTCTGGCAGCGCGTCGCGCGCTGGATCAGGCCGGCCTCGCCGCGAGCGACATCGATTGCATTCTTGTCGCTTCCTGCACTGGTTATCTCTGCCCCGATCTTTCTACCTTACTCGTCAGCGATCTCGGTCTGCGCTGCGATATCCAGCGCGGCGCCCTGCTCGGCCACGGCTGCGCCGGCGCGCTTCCGCTCCTCCAGCGCGCCAGCGATCACGCTCGCGCTAATCCCGGCGCCCGCGTCCTCGCTATCGCCGTGGAAATCTGTTCGGCCTGCTATTTTTTCGACACTTCGATGGAAACCATCATCGGCAATGCTATCTGCGCCGATGGCGCCGCTGCTTTCGTCCTTTCTTTGAATGGCCGTTCGGCCCCGGCGAGCAATGGCAATGGAGCTGCCGCACCGCCTTGCGTTTTGGGTTTTCAGTCCGTTCTTGATCCCAGCCAGCTCGACAAAGTTGGCTTCGAGCACCGCGACGGCAAGCTGCGCATCGTCCTCGCCGCGGAAATCCGCGAACTCGCCGGGCCCATCATCGACCGCTGCCTCGACTCCCTGCTGCTTCCCCGCGGCCTCCGCCGCGACGATGTCCGCTTCTGGGTTCTTCATCCCGGGGGCCGCAAGGTGCTCGACGCCGCTTCCCAATTCCTCGGCCTTGCCGAGGAGAACTTGCGCTTTTCGCGCCGCATCCTGCGCGAGTTTGGAAATATGTCCTCGCCGACAGTGCTTTTCGTTTTGGACGAGGTGCGCCGCTCCGGAGAGCCGCATCCCGGCGATTATGGTGTGCTTCTTGCGTTGGGCCCGGGTTTTGCCGCAGAAGCCGCCCTCCTGCGTTGGTAGGAGCGGGCCGATTTGCACGTTCCTGTTGCGGCCCTCGAACAGGCACGGTTTTGCAGCGTTTCTGCGATGGGAGGATCTTGCCTTGAGAAAATTTCTCGGATTAACAGCGGTATTGCTTGCAGGTTTGCTGTTCGTCGGCGCTGCCATGCGCGCCGGCGCACAGTCAAAAGCGGAGGAATCCGTTCAAGTCGTCGAAATGACCGCGAAAAAGTACAATTACTCGCCGGACGAAATCCACGTGAAGAAGGGAACTCGCGTTCAACTGAAGATCCGCGCCACCGACCGCACGCACGGCTTCAAGATTCGGCTATTTCCCGAAGGCGCTCCGGAAAAAGGTGAGCCCGGCCTTCGCATGGCGGACAACCAGAACAACTTCAAGCTCGAAGAAAACCAGGAGCGCACCATCGAATTTGTCGCCGAGCGCCCCGGCACGTACACCTTCCGCTGCTCCGTCTTCTGCGGCATGGGCCACCGCGGCATGAGCGGCAAGATTATCGTCGAGTAGGACAGGCTTCCGCCTGTCCGCTCAGCCCTTTTCTTTTCGTGCCCATCCAATTCTTGGTTTCTTCATCGTTGGTCTGTTCTTCTCTTCACCTAACGCCTTCGCCCACTTCCGGATCTCTTCGCGCAACTTATCGAGCTTCACCCCGCGGTAATCGGCAGGGAACTGTTCCAGCTTTCGCAGGCCCTTTTGTAGCAACGATTCCGCTCCCTCACGGTTTCCCTGCGCATGGTGGTGAAATGCTGCGGTCACTTGCGTGATGCCCTGCAAGAATGTTTTGTCCGGCTCCGTTGCCTTGAGCCAGATAGCCTCCCAGGTCTCATGCGCTTCAAAAAACTTTTCCGCGTTGAACTGTTCCACTCCTTGCCGGAACTGTTCCCAGCCTTCCACAGCCCCTTTTTGCGCCTTCAATTTGCTCCCTCCGCCTGACTCTCGGCATAATACCAGCCTCGGTTCCGTTCTTTCGGAGTATGGGTTGCTTTCATGTCTATCGCCATCCAGATTCCCGGCGTGAAGCTGGGTCTTATCGAAGCCACGAATGTTCAGGTGCAGCTCGTCCACCCAGGCCTCGCCGCGGAGATGGACGCCGTCTGCGACCGCATTCGCCGCACCCACACCATCGATCAAGTCGCCTTGCTCGACTCCGTCCGCGGTGTTCGCGGGATGTTCCGCGCTTGGGGTGTGGACCCTTCTCGCTACCGTCCTTCTTCCGAAGCACTGCTTCGCCGCGTCGTGCAGGGCAAGGGTCTCTATCGCATTTCCAATGTTGTGGACGTCTGCAATCTCTGCTCCATTGAAACTGGCTGGCCCTTCGGCCTCTACGATCGCGCCCACCTCGACCCGCCCATCGTCATGCGCCTGGGCCAGAACGGCGAATCCTACGAAGGCATCGGCAAGCAGACCTGGCATCTGGCCGGCCGCCCCATTCTGGTGGACTCGCGCGGCCCCTTCGGCTGCCCCATCAGCGACTCCACCCGCACCATGATTACCGAAGCCACGGGCTCGCTTCTCAGCGTCATCTTCGCGCCCGCCACGGTCTCGGAAGAAGAATTGCAGCGAGCCCTCGAGCGTTACGCGCAGCGTCTCGAGTCTTACGCCGCGGCGCGCACCGCGCGCCTGGCGGTCATTTTCTCCTGAGCCGCTAAATTCGATTTTTCACCTCTGCTGCGCTATTCTTTCCGGTCACACTTCCGCGGGGTGAGCGCTTGTCGAAGCTTCATCTTTGTTTTCTCATTCATGCGCACCAGCCGGCCGGCAACTTCGAGGACGTCCTCGAGCGCGCCTGCCAGCAGTCCTATACACCGTTCCTTGAAGCGCTGTTGCGCCATCCCTCCGTGCGCATGGGTTTGCACTATTCCGGCTCGTTGCTCGAATGGATCGAAAAGGCCCATCCGGAGTTCTTCGAGCTTCTTCGCGTGCTCGTGCAGCGCGGCCAGGTCGAACTCATCGGTGGCGGCTTCTACGAGCCCATCCTGATTTCGATTCCGCTGGGAGATCGCCTCGAGCAAATCCGCCGCCAGGCCGATTATCAGGAAAAACACTTTGGCCGCCGCCCGGAAGGCGCCTGGCTCGCCGAGCGCGTCTGGGAGCCGCAACTCCCGTCCACGTTGGCCCTCGCCGGCGTGGGCTACACGCTTGTCGACGACATCCACTTCCTCGCCGCCGGCTTCGAGCCATCGCAGCTCCACGGCTACTACATGGCGGAAGACCTGGGCTCGTCCGTGAAAGTGATACCCGGCTTGCAGAAGCTCCGCTATCTCGTGCCCTTCGCCAGCGTCGAGGAAAACATCGCCTTCCTGCGCTCCTTTGCGGCCGAGCATCCCGGCGCGCTCGCGGCCATGGGCGACGACTGCGAAAAATTCGGCGTCTGGCCCGGCACCTGGAAACATTGTTTTGAAAACGGCTGGCTGGAGCGCTTCTTCGCCGCGCTCGAGGAGAATTCCGACTGGCTCGTCACCACCACCCCCGGCGACTATCTCGCCGCGCATCCCCCGCTGGGCCGCGCCGACCTGCCTACTGCTTCCTATTCAGAAATGATGGAATGGGCGTTGCCCACGCGCACCCGCCAGCGTTTCCACCAGGTTCAGCAGGAGTTTTCCGCTCGCCCGGACATCTCCTCATTCCTGCGGGGGAGCATCTGGCGCAGTTTTTTCAGCAAGTATTCCGAAGCCAATCTCCTGCACAAAAAGATGCTGCACGTCTCCGGGAAAATCCGCCAGCTCGCCGCATCCACCCGCCGTGGCCTGCCTTTGCGTCGCGCGCTGGACGACGCCACTTCTTACCTCCTCCGCGGCCAGTGCAACGATGCCTATTGGCACGGCGTTTTTGGCGGACTGTACGCCCCGCACCTCCGCACCGCGCTTTGGCGCGACCTTATTCGCGCCGAAAAAATTGCCGACGCCGCCGAACAGGCGCGTCCCACTTATGCGGACCTTTCCCGGCTGGATTTCGATGCCGACGGACGCGAGGACCTCTACCTGGTGACCGAAACCTTCGCCACGCTCTTCAACCCGGCTGACGGCGCCACCGTGCCTTTTCTCGACTACCGCCCCAGCGACGTCGCTCTGGTCAATTCGCTCCAGCGTCGCCCGGAGGCGTATCACGCCCGGCTGCGCGAAGCCGCCTCCGGCTCAGCTCAAGCTGTCGTGTCCATTCACGACCAGCGCAAAGTGAAAGAGCCGGGCCTCGAGCGGCGCCTGCGCTATGACCAGTGGCCCCGACACGCTTTCCGTCTCCTGCTCTTTCCCCAGTGGAAGAAGCTGGCCGACTACGAATCGCTCACAATCGACGCCAGCGCTCCGTTCGCCGCCGGCGCGTACAACGTGGCCTCCGCCTCGGCGGAAAAAATCGAATTCGTGCAGGAAGGCCCCCTCAACTCCGCGTCCTCGCCGGCCACGGAGGCCTCCTCCTTGTTGTTGCGTGCCGTCAAGACGTTTTCATTTTCCCGCTCCGAAAATATCTGTGAAATTTCCTGCGACCTCAGTCTCTCGCACTCCTTTGCCCAACCGGTGCGCCTCCAGGCCGGCCTTGAAATCATCTTGAATCTTCTCGCCGCGGCCGAGTCCGACCGCTATTTCGAATCGAACGGCGCCCGGCATCCGCTTTCTTTCTGCGGCGAGCTGGCGTCTCCCGTTTTTTGCGCTGTGGACGAGTGGCAAAACGTCTCGGCCATCTTCGACGCTCCCGGCGCTGGCTGCTTCTGGATTGCTCCCATCGAAACGGTCTCCGAATCCGAAGACGGCTTCGAGCGCGTCTACCAGGGCTCACAGATCATGCCCGTCTGGCACATCGAGCTTGCTCCGGATACCCCCTGGGCCGCGCGCTTCTCGCTCCGCCTCTCGACCGCGCGTTAGTCCCGTTGCCCTCTCCGTATCCCTCTGCTAGAGTCTTGTTCGCGGAGGTCAGCGATGGCAGTCAGCAAGGAACTTCTTGAAATTCTCGTTTGTCCGCTCTGCAAGACGCCGGTCAGCCTGACGCCGGACAACCTCGGCCTGAAGTGTGCCACCTGCCGTCGCGTCTATCCCATCCGGGACGACATTCCCGTCATGCTCGTGGACGAAGCCCGCATTGAAGCCGATTAGCGCTTCCCGCATCCTCATCGACCTTCCGCAGGGCGCGGAAATCCTCGTCATTCGCCTGCGATCTCTCGGCGACGTAGTCATGCTCACGCCGGCCCTCGCCGCTCTGCACGCCTGGCGCCCCGACCTCCGCCTCTCTGTTCTCGTTGAGCCGCCATTCGCCCCTGTGTTGGAAGGGAACCCTGCCGTCGCCGAACTTCTGCTTCATCGGGATTTTTTCTCCACCGCCAGTGCGCTCCGCCGCCGCCATTTTCCCGTCACCTTCAACCAGCACGGCGGCCCTACCAGCGCCTTTCTGACTGCCGCCGCCGGCTCTCCGTTGCGCATCTGCTGGTCGCACTGCCGGTTCGGCTTTCTGTACAACCAGCGCATTCCCGACGTTGGCGCGCTCGATTCCCGCCAGCACTTCCACACCGTCGAGCATCGCCTTACGCAGTTCTATTGGGCCGGCCTGCCCCCGTCGTCCATTCCTCCCGCGCAGGTCTTTCCGCAGCCGGACGCCGTTGCCTCCGTCGAGCAATTGCTCGCCGCCAATAGCATCGGGCCGCACTCTTCCTTTGCCGTCGTTCACCCCGGCGCCGCCTATTTCACCAAGCGCTGGGCCCTCGAGCACTTTGCCGCCGCTGCGCAGGTGCTCCACTCGCGGCATGGTCTTGCACCTGTGGTCGTCCTTGGCCCGGGCGACCGCGATCCCGCTCTGCGGGACGCGGTCCGCCGTCTTTTTCCTGCTCCTGCCGTTGTTTTCGACTCGCTTTCTCTTCGCGAGCTAATCGCCCTCATTTCCCGCGCACGTATTTTTTTGGGGAACGACAGCGGCCCCGCGCATCTCGCCACGGCGGCTGGCCGCCCCGTCGTGGTCATTTTCGGTTCGAGCGATTCGGTCACTTGGCGCCCCTGGCAGGTGCCCCACCGCGTTATCCAGAATGAGTTTTCGTGCAATCCCTGCCGCGGCGATCGCTGCTATGCTTTCCCAGAGCCCCGTTGTATTCTTTCCGTCACGCTGGAGCAGGTGCGCGATGCATGCGACGCTTTGCTGGCGGAAACGCAGCCGCTTGCGACCGCCGCGCTGGCTCCGTACGAGTCAACCTGACAAGGGATACGCAGCGACATCATGTCCAGACCCAGGCACACTGAAAAGCCGTCCGTTCCACGCCTCGACCGCTACGTCTGGGGCAAGGCCACGCGCCTCTCGCCGGAAGCCGCCGTGCCCGTGGTGGATTTTGAAAAGGAAGAACTGGTCCTTGGAGGTGCGGGCAATGTCGCCGCCAATCTCGTCGCCTTCGGCGCCGGCGTGGTGCCCTTCGGCGCTGCCGGAAAAGACGACGCGGCCGATTCTCTTCGCGCCATGGTGCGCAAGTTGGTGATGCCGGAGAAGGGAATCGTGGAGGATTCCACGCGCCGGACTACGATTAAGACACGCATCATTGCTCGCCATCAGCAAATTGTCCGCGTGGACCGCGAAACCCGCGCGCCTCTCCGCCCGGAGATGGAGGAGCTTCTGATCCGTCGCACCATGGCCGTGCTTCCCACGCTGCACGCCCTGGTGCTTTCCGACTACGACAAGGGCGTGGTTACCGACGACGTCGCCGCGCGCGTCTTGGGCGCCAGCGCCAAGCTCGGCATCAAGTCCTTCGTCAAGCCGAAGTGGTCCATGCTGGCCACGTATCCGGGTGCCACGGTCCTCGTCCTGAATCGCGGCGAGGCCAGCTTCCTGGTCTCGCGCACACTCGACGACGACG
>JACOSF010000218.1 GCA_016179005.1 Acidobacteriota bacterium
ATCAACCTGGGCATCAAGGTGCCGCCGGAAACGCTGATTCAAGAATTCCAGAAGCATCGGCCGGACGCCATCGGCCTTTCCGGCCTGCTGGTGAAGAGCGCGCAGCAAATGGTGACGACGGCGGAGGACCTGCGCGGAGCGGGCATCACAGTGCCGCTGCTCGTAGGCGGCGCGGCGCTATCGGATAAATTCACGCGCAGCCGGATCGCGCCGGCGTACGAAACAGCCGTCTGCTATGCGAAGGACGCCATGACCGGCCTGCGCTTGATGAACCAGCTCATGGACCCCGCCGCGCGTGACGCCGTGCTCGCAGCGCACACGCCCGCAGTAACCGCAACCGCCGCGGAACCTTTGCGCGAGGCGGCGCCCGGGCCCGCTGCGGCGCGCAGCAGCAAAATTCGCGCGGACCTGCCCATCCCCGCCGCACCGTATCTCGACCGCAAAGTGCGCGACGTGCCGCATCTCGCCGAAGTGTGGAGCTACATCAATCCGCACATGCTCTACGGGCGGCACCTGGGCTACAAAGGCAATTTCGAAAAAGACCTCGCCGCGCGCCACGAAAAGGCACTGGCGCTCTTTCATCAGATGGAAGCGGTGAAGCAGGCCGCCGCGCAGTTCATGAAGGTGCGCGCGGTGTGGCAGTTTTTTGAAGCGGAGCGGGAAGGGAATTCCATTCACTTGTTCGCGCACGGCGCGGATGCGCCGCTGCATGTGTTCCACTTTGGCCGCCAACGCAAGCCGGATGGCCTCTGCCTGAGCGATTACATTCTGGAAGCGGAAGAAAACGCGCGCGACCACCTGGCGCTGTTTGTGGTGAGTGCCGGCGCGGGCATCCGCGGAAAGTCAGAAGCGTGGAAACAGGCCGGAGAATTTTTCAAATCGCACGCGCTGCAGGCGCTGGCCATCGAAACCGCCGAAGCCTGCGCCGAATGGCTCCACCGGCGCATCCGCGAGGACTGGGGATTTCCCGATCCGCCCACGCTGACGATGCACGATCGCTTCACGTCGCGCTACCGCGGCAAGCGCTACAGTTTCGGCTACCCCGCGTGCCCCAATTTGGACGACCAGGCCGGCCTGTGGAAGCTGCTGCGGCCGGAAGAAATCGGCGTGCGCCTGACGGATGGAATGATGATGGACCCCGAGGCCAGCGTCAGCGCGATGGTGTTCCACCATCCCGATTGTGCTTACTTCGGCGTGGAAGAGACGGCGTAGTGCGAGCGGCGCGTTACCAGCGCCCGCGGAAGTTTCTGCGCTGCATGAGCCGGCGGTCGCGCTTCATGTCACGCTTTAACTGCTTCAACGCGAACTCGTCGCGGCGGAGTTGTTCGCGGTCGGCGCGCACCTGAAAGCTGCGCTTGCCAAAGCGGCGGATGTCCGCGCGGAGCTGCTCTTTGTCGCGCCAGATGCGGTCTTGCAGGATGCGGAGTTCCCGCTGGTCTTCTCTGAAATCCGCGCGCGTGCCTGGGCGTGGCTCGAAGAAGCCGCGGCGATCCTGCGTGTAGCGACGATACTGGGCCTGCGCGCTCGGTGCGCTCACGAATGCCAGCGCGCCCAACAGAAACGCACCCACCATCCACCTACGAAAACGGTCGCTCATGGTTCCCACCTCTCTCCCCCAGTCATGAAACACGCCCCGCGAGAAAATCTCTCGCTACGAAGTTGGATGCACGTTGAGGAGAAAGAGTAGTAGGCCCGTGCGGGCGCGCCTGAGAGGGAGATCTTAGAACTCTTGGCAAACTAGGAGTGTTTGGATGGCTCGATCCAGCGTATTGAATTCGCTACCGCCCAAGAGCCGCTGGAGTTCAAATCAGGAGGTCACGATTGCAAATCAGGCGCCGCTTGGCGCAGCCTGCCAATCCCTGACAGAGCGCAACTAAATCGCCTCCGGCGGGGGGTGCTGCTCCGCCTCCGGCCAGGGCGGGAACAGGGCGATCAGCACGAGCAACAGAACAAGCGGAAGCACCAGCAGGAAGCCAGATACGAACAGTCCCTCCAAGCCCAGCAATTGCATTTTGTAAACGGTCAACCCGCGCAAGCTCTTGGAAAATAGTTGGCCGCCGATGACCACGTTCCAGCGGGTGCTGAAGATACCGATCTGGATCAGCACCGCCGCGGCAACGTAAAGCAGCCGCCGCAACTCGTCCGGGAGGGAAACAATCCCCCGGCCGCGCAGGGCCGGCGAGACAAACCCCAGCAGCAGAAGCGGCAGCACGGTTCCCAGCAGGGCCTGGAGGATGACCAGGCTCAGGAACAATCGTCCGGAGACGAGAAGGGAGAGGATCTGGATGGACTCTTCTGCCTCATACAAGCGGTGGATGAAGTCGAGCATTTCCAAAGAAAAATCCACCACCAGCGCGTAGAACAGGAAGCTCGCCAGTTTATCCATGCAGCCCATATCTACCGGCTTCGAGCGCAGCAGAGTACTGAGCAAGTAGAGCAGCAGCACCAGGGCGATCCCTGAGACAATCGCGGAGAAAAGGAAGACGATGGGTATGAGGACGCTGGACCACCAGGGATTGGCCTTGACCGAACCGAAGATGAACCCCACATACCCGTGCAGCAGGAAGGCAGAGGGAATGCCGATGATGGTGATGAGTCGC
>JACOSF010000219.1 GCA_016179005.1 Acidobacteriota bacterium
CATCTGCCAGGACACCGGCTGGCCCACCTTTGAAGTGAAAACGCCGGTGGGCGCGAATCAGCTCGAGATGAAAAAACAGATTATCGAGGCTATCGCCGACGCAACGGCCAAGGGCAAGCTGCGGCCGAACTCGGTGGACTCGCTCACCGGAAAAAACAGCGGGAACAACCTCGGTCCGGGCACGCCCACGGTGCACTTCGAGCAGTGGGAGAACGACGGCGAGATCGAAGTGAAGCTGCTGCTGAAGGGCGGCGGCTGCGAGAACAAAAATATTCAGTACTCGGTGCCGTGCGAGCTGCCGCACCTGGGCCGCGCCGACCGCACGCTCGACGGCGTGCGCAAGTGTTTGCTGCACGCGGTGTGGCAGGCCCAGGGACAGGGCTGCAGCGCCGGCGCCCTCGGCGTGTGCATCGGCGGCGACCGCACCAACGGCTACGCGTTTGCGAAGGAACAACTCTTCCGCTCGCTTGACGACACGAATTCGAACCCGGATTTAGCGAAGCTGGAAAACTACATCCTGCAAACCGCCAACACGCTGGGCATCGGCACGATGGGCTTCGGCGGCGAGGTGACCCTGATCGGATGCAAGATCGGCGTGCTGAACCGCCTTCCGGCGAGTTTTTTCGTTAGCGTGGCGTACGACTGTTGGGCGTTTCGCCGTCTGGGCGTCGTCCTCGACGCGCGCACCGGCGCCATCAAGCGCTGGCTGTTTCGCGATGAAAAGCCCGCGGCGAAGATGGCGCGCAGCGAGGGACTTCCGCGCACCGGCCGCGAAGTGGTCCTCGAATCGCCGCTCACGGAAGAAGAAGTGCGCGCGCTGAGGGTGGGCGACGTCGTGCTGCTGCAGGGCGAGATGGTTACCGGCCGCGACGCCGTGCATCACTACTTGATGCATCACGATTCGCCGACCAGCCTGCGCGGCGCGATTCTCTATCACTGCGGGCCGGTGGTGATGAAAGAAAACGGCCGCTACCGCATGACCGCCGCGGGGCCCACCACCAGTATCCGCGAAGAACCCTACGAGCACGAAGTGATCAAGCGCTTCGGAGTGCGCGCGGTGATGGGCAAGGGCGGCATGGGCGCAAAAACGCTCGCGGCGCTGCAAGAACACGGCGCGGTGTATCTGAACGCCATCGGCGGCGCGGCGCAGTACTACGCGCGGTGCATTACCGACGTGCTCGGCGTGGAGCTGCTCGACCTGGGCACCCCGGAAGCCATGTGGAAGATCCGCGTAAAAGATTTTCCGGCCATCGTCACCATGGACGCGCACGGCCATTCGCTGCACGCCGACGTGGAGAAGGCTTCCGCCGTGATTCTCGCGAAACTGGCCGAGCCGGTGTTCTAAGCGGGAAATGGCGGGCTGAAGCCCGCCGCTACATCACCAGCACCGCGCGGCCGAGGAGTTGGCCGCGCTGCATTTTTTCAAACACTTCGCTGATCTGATCCAAGGCGCAGGTTTCCACCTCACAGCGGATTTTTCCGGCGGCAGCCAACGCCAGCAATTCGCGCATTTCCGCGCGCGTTCCCACCGCGGAAGCAATAATCTTGAATTCCCCCACGACCAGATCATCCGCGAAAAAGGTGAGGTCTTCCTTGGGGAGTCCCACCACGGCGAGCGTGCCGCGGCGGCGCAGCGTGCGGATCGCCAGATCGTAAGCAGACTTTTCGGGCGCGGTGACCACCGCGAGGTGCGGCCCGCCGCCGGCCTTCAGCAGTTCTTGCGTGTCTGCGTTCGTTGCAAGGATGGCTTGCGCAGCGCCGAGTTTCTTCGCGAATTCCAGTTTGGCTTCGCTCACATCCACGGCCATCGTTTCCGCGCCGGCCAGTTTGGCAAGTTGCAGCGCGAGGTGGCCCAGCCCGCCCACGCCGAAGACGGCGACGTGCTGCCCCTTGCGCAGGCCGGCGTTGCGCAGGGCGTGAAAAACGGTGAGCCCGGCGCAGAAGAGCGGCGCCGCCTCAACGGGAGAGAGATTCTCCGGCACGGCGATAGCGTGGCTGGCCTTGACGCGCATAAATTCGGCGTAGCCGCCGGGCGCGGCGATGCCGGTGACCTTCCGATGCAAGCAGACGTTTTCCGCGCCGTCGCGGCAGTGCTCGCACTCGCCGCAGGTCGAGTAGAGCCAGCCGACGCCGACGCGCTGGCCGAGGGCGATGTCATGCACCTTGGCACCGAGTTCCACCACGCGGCCGACGGCTTCGTGTCCGAGGACGGCCGGCCAGGACATTTTCGCGGCCACGTCGGGCCAGTCGCCGTGGGCCATGTGCAGATCGGAATGGCACACGCCGCAGGCCTCCACGCGGAGGAGCACCTCGTCCGCCAGCGGCGACGGCCGCGGCGTTTCTCCTGCGGCGAGCGGCTTCCCGAACTCTTTCAAGATGGCCGCGCGCATCATGGGAATTTCCCAGTCGTCGGCCGGGAAATCCACTTGCCAGAAGTGCGGCGCGGCAGATGCGAATTCCAGCCCCGCGTGGTTGATTCCCTGCTCTGCTTTTCGGAACCACACCACGCGGCAGGATTGTCGCTCGCCGCTCTGCTTGTTGCGCAGCAACACGCGCTGGCCGTCGCTCAGCTCGGCTTTCAGCTCCACCAGCGCGCCGTGCGCGTTGACCACCATGGTGTGCGTCACTTCGCCGAACGACTTGCCGTCACGATCGGTGCCGATCACGATCACCGCAATGCGCACAAGCATCCGCCGGCTGCGCCGCTTATCCACACTGCTCTTTTCCTGGAGGGGATTCCCCGGACTGGGATCTGGTTTCATACGCGGCCTGTGTAATCCTCCTGCTACGTATGTACTTTGTTTACCGGCCGGACGCAATGGGAAATCCGGCCGGATGGTTGACGCTTTGCAGCGCATCCTCTATACTGTTACTTCTGCGCGGCCTGAACGGGGTTGCCTTCCCTGCCTTTCCTTTTCCAGGATTCCATCCGGCGAATGGCAGATTTTGGATAGCATTCGGGTGCGCAAACCAAGATGCCGGCCCGCAGAGCGGGACCGGCGCTACATAACCCTTAAGAATCCTCAACACGAGCGGACATGACAGAAGCCACCGCAAGTTGCCGGCGCGAAATTGAGCTGGAAATTCCCGCCGAAGAAGTTGCCAAATCGGTAGAAAAAATCGCGCGGGAGATTGCGCGTGTGGCGCGCGTGCCGGGCTTCCGTCCGGGCAAGGCCCCGGTGACGCTGATCCGCCGGCGCTTCGCCGACGACATCAAGAGCGAAGTGCTGCAATCGCTGATCCCCGAGCGCATCGAAAAGGCGCTGGAAGAGCAGAAGCTGGTGCCGGTGACGCGGCCGCAGGTGGACCACGTGGATTTCCCCGAGGCCGGGCCGGTGAAGTTCCGCGCCGTCTTCGAAGTGTTTCCGGAATTCGAGCTGGGTGAATACAAGGGTCTCGAGGTGGAAGTGGACGCACTGGAAGTCACCGACGACGACGTGGCCAAAACGCTCGAAGAGATGCGCAGCCGCGCCGCCACGTTTGTGCCCGTCGAGGGCCGCGCGCTGGCCGACGGCGACTTCGCCGTGCTGAAACTGATCGGCGCTCCGGAGGGCGGCGGCGAGCCGGTGCAGGCGGAAAACGTGCTCTGCCACATCGGCGCCGAAGAAACCATGGAAGCCTTCAACACGAATCTGCGCGGCGCGCAGCCCGGCGACAAAAAACATTTTGACGCCACCTACCCGCCGGACTATCCCGACCCCAAGCTCGGCGGCAAATCGTTCCATTACACGGTGGACGTGATCGGCATCAAGGAAAAGAAGCTGCCTGAGCTGAACGACGAGTTTGCCAAGGACGTGGACGCTGCGTCGCTCGACGACCTGCGCGCGAAAATCCGCGAGAACCTGGTGGCGGCGCGCGACCAGCGCCAGCGCGAGCAGGCCGAGCAGAAACTCATCGAGGCGCTGATCGCCAAGCACGACTTCCCGGTGCCCGAGGCGCTCGTGGAGCACCAGCAGGACGCGCGGCTGGAGCGTGTGGTGCGCTCGCTGGCCGGGCAGGGCGTGGACCCGCGCGCGGTCAACGTGGACTGGGTGAGCCTGCGCCAGCGGCAGCGCGAGCGCGCTGTGGGCGACGTCAAAGCGGAAATGCTGCTGGACCGTGTGGCCACCGCGGAAAGCATTGACGTGACCGAAGAGGAATTTGAGCAGCAGATTGCGCACCTCGCCGAACACAGTGGCGAAACGGCACAAGCTTTCCGGGCTCGCTTGACAAAGCAGGGGTCGCTCGATAGGATGAAATCGAAGCTGCGAAGCGACAAGACGCTCGAGTGGCTCCACCGAAACGCCCGGATCCAGACAGCAGCAGCAAAGGACTCGAAATCGTAGCGGAGCCGGGCTCCTGCTTGCACCGACTGTGCGCGGACAGACTCTCCGATGAGCAACCCTGACGACAGCATTCCTCGCGCCACAACGCTCGTACCCATGGTGGTCGAACAGACCAGCCGCGGCGAGCGCGCCTATGACATTTACTCGCGCCTGCTGCGCGACAACATTATTTTTATCGGCACGCCGATTGACGACCACGTGGCCAATTTGGTCACCGCGCAGCTTCTGTTTTTGGAAGCGGAAGACCCGGAGAAGGACATTTCGCTGTACATCCATTCTCCCGGCGGCTCGATCACCGCGGGCATGGCCATTTACGACACCATGCAGTTCGTCCGGCCGGACGTGGTGACCATCTGCGTCGGCCAGGCCGCCTCGATTGCCGCGCTGCTGCTCTGCGCCGGCGCTCCGAAGAAGCGCTTCGCCCTGCCTAACTCGCGCGTCCTGATTCACCAGCCGTGGATGAGCGGCCTGTCCGGCCAGGCCACCGACATCGACATCCACGCCAAAGAAATCCTGCGCATGCGCACGGTACTGAACCAGTTGATGGCGCAGCATACCAGCCAGCCGCTCGAGAAGATCGAGAAGGACGTGGAGCGCGACTTCATCATGACCGCGCAGCAGGCCAAGGAGTAC